>JAJXTM010000175.1 GCA_021783875.1 Bacteroidota bacterium | reverse complement strand
GAATTACCACCTCCGACAACAATTATTTCTTTATCGCGGAAAAAATCACCATCGCAGGTTGCGCAATAGGAAATCCCTTTTCCTTTAAAATCATCTTCTCCGGGAACGTCAAGTGTTCGGGACTTACCGCCGGTAGCAAGAATTACAGCATCAGCGCTATAAGTATCTTTATTATTGACAGTAATCATCTTTAATTCATCTTGCAAGTTAATGCTAGTGATATTAAGATTAGATTTAATAATGCAGCCAAATTTTTGAGCTTGAGATTTCATATTAAGTGCAAGCTCATAGCCGCTTATATTTTCAACGCCGGGATAATTAGCTATCTCATGAGTAAGGACCATTTGACCGCCGATAGTACCTTCATTAAGAATGAGGGTTTTCACTTTTGCCCGGGAAAGGTAGATGCCGGCAGTTAAACCGGCAGCTCCACCTCCAATTACAATTGCGCTAAAATGGTTATCCATTTTTAGTTTTTCCCAAAATTTGCATCAAGAATTTCTGTTATTTTTTCTTTAGATTGAATACTGCTAGTAGCCTTAACGACTTTGCCATCTTTATAATAAATAACAAATGGTATACCCTGAAAGCTTCTGCACTCAGGAAGATCTCTAATTACTTTAGCATCAGGAATATCAAATTCCATATCGGCAAATTTTACATTTGTATATTCGCTTTCAAGTTCTTCCATTGATCCATAGACAGGGATGCACATTGGTCCCATTCTTCCGCAGCAAATCATTACGTTTTTATTATCCTGCAAAATTTTTGCATGTTCTTGTTCTGATAAAATATGGGTTAAATTTGTACGTAACATTATTTTTCCTTTTTTTTCATGGTATGATGTAAATAATTTAAGAAGGATTCTAAATTGCCAAAATAAATTTTTTTGAGTAATCTGAAACTAAAATGAATTATACTCATCTAACGGGAAATCACAAAAAGGATGTTTTATGCAAACTATAACGCAACCAAAGGTTGTTGTATTTACGACACCCACATGTACATATTGCAATAGTGCAAAAAGATATTTTCGCGAAAAAAATATTCGATTCACAGAAATTGACGTATCACGCGATATGAGTGCAGCAGCAGATATGCAAAGAAGGACCGGACAAATGGGTGTGCCGGTTATATTAATTAATAATAGACCTATAATCGGGTTTGATGTCAATAAAATTAATTCACTATTAAACATAAAATAAGGAGCAAATCATTATGAAAATTAAACCGCTTGATGACCGGTTATTAGTTCAACCTTTTGAAGAGGAAGAAAAAACTTCTTCCGGTCTTTACATTCCAGATACAGCAAAAGAAAAACCAAGAATGGGAAAAGTTATTGCAGTAGGAACAGATGAAGATCTAAGAGAAAAAGTAAAAGAAGGTGACAAAGTTCTTTTTGCAAAATACGGCGGTGAAGAAGTTGAAGCCAACGGATTAACACTTAAAATTCTTCAAAGAGCCGACGTTCTTGCTGTAGTTGAAGATTAAGAAAAATTGTTCTAAATAAAAAGCTTCGTCTTTCGGCGAAGCTTTTTATTTTTAAAATTATTTAGATGATTTTATAACGTATTTAAACATCAACAATTAAAATTTTTTAATTATGAATGTTTTTCAATTAGAAGTTTAACGGCATAAATGAGGAGGAATATTCCAAATATTTTTTTGATAGCAAATTCAGGCAGTTTAACAACATAATCTGATGAAAAATAACTGCCAACAAGAAAGGCAACAACCATAATTCCCGCTGCTTTTAAGTCTACAAATCCAGCTTTATAATAATTGAGGACAGCTAAAATTCCGATCGGAGGAAGGAGCATAGCCAATGAAGTTCCTTGGGCTTCTTTTTGTGAAAACCCTAAAATATATACCAGTGCGGGGATTACGACTACTCCGCCGCCCAACCCTAACACGCCGCTAAGAATTCCTGCAATTAATCCAGTCAGCAGCAAATAAAATAAGTCCATATTGTTCCTTTTTGATTTTATTTTTAGAATAGAAGAGACATTCCCGGGTTTCTTATAATCTAATTTGGAAAACATTATTCTTTACTACTTTCAAAGTTAGGCAAAACTTTATTTAAAATATATCTAATAAGCTGATACCTACAATTGCAGATTAGACAAGAAATTTTTCTATAATAGATTTTTAGCCTATTTCGACGAAAATTTAAGCATTTTATTTATCAATTAATATAAATCAGCGCTTCTGTATTGTAAAACAATATTTGACATTGTGATCCAGGAATACAGATTTAAAATCCTTTTCAAGTTAAAAGCATCATACATTATATTTGTTAAATAAAAATTAAGTAAGGAATTTAGAATATGAACGATCGAGTTTATAATAGCGGAATTGATAGACTGCGTTCACCCGAAAGAGTTGAGCGTTTAGAAGTTGACCGTGTTGTTAATTTATGCTTGAATGATGTGACAATTAAATCAGTATTAGACGTAGGTACAGGAAGCGGTTTATTTGCTGAGGCATTTTATAAAAAAAATATGAAAGTAGCCGGAGTTGATGTAAATCCTGATATGATTGAAGTTTTTAAAAAGGTTCTGCCGGATAGTGATGCACAAGTATCTCCGGCGGAAGAATTACCTTATGAGAAATTATCTTTCGATATGATTTTTTATGGCGTTGTTTTTCATGAAGTTAATAATTTTAAAAAAGTTTTGGAAGAAGCTAATCGAGTAGCCCGTAAAAACGTAGTTCTTTTAGAATGGTCATATAAAACGGAGGATTTCGGACCGCCACTAGAGCATAGACTTAGTGAAGAATTTATTAAGAACTTGGCTAAAGAAGCCGGCTTCGCGCTAGTAGAAGTAACTCCGTTAAAGAGTTTAGTGTTATATAAGCTTTATAAGTGAGAAGTTAAAAGTTAAAAGTTATAAGTTATAAGTTCAAAGAAAGAATTTTTCCAATTATTTTTTACCTTATATTTATTCTTTAGGAGAATGGTTTTCTCATATTAGATTTTTAGGCATTTGAACTGCTATAACTTTTCCTTTTGCGCATATTACTTGATTAGCAGAAACAGTAATTTCGGTAATTACTTTTCTTCCTTTCATTTCTATTATATTTCCTCTTAATTCAAGTTCAACCCCAAGAGGGGTAGGAAGTAAATAATCTACCTGCAAGGAAGCTGTGACAAAGCGAAAAGCCGGAAGAGTATCAGGTTCTCTACCTTCTGCTTTATAGGAAGCCAAAGCAGCGCTCCCAGTACCATGGCAATCAATTAAAGAAGCAATTAAACCGCCATAGACATAATTGGGAATTGCAATATGATAGGGTTTGGGCGTAAAATGTGCAACAGTTTCGTTATTATCCCAAAAACTTTTTATCTGATGACCATGTTCGTTTAACCTTCCGCAACCATAGCAATAACTTAATTCCTCCGGGTAATAATCTTGAATTGCCTTCATTTATAACCAAATTCCTTTTAAAATCAATTGATCAATAATATTGAAAAATATTTTTCATTCAAAGCTTTGATAAGGGAAAAGGTAAAAAATCGAAGAAATAATAAATAATTCAAAAGGAAGACACAAGAATATATTCCAATAATAATTGCTAATATCAATATTTGCCTACAAATAATTATTGCCCTCAATTTCCCATGTAAAAGAAAAATGATAAATGTTTTCTTTTATATGCAAAAAAGATTGTATTCAAATATATACAGTTTGTTTACAGTAACCGTAATTTGAGTTGGCAAAGAATTTGATATTTATAAATATTAAAAATCTATCGATTATTTATAGGTGAACAAAAGATATAAAAAGCATTGGTAGATTGAATAAAGAAGATATCTAAAATTTGAATATAAACAGATAGAAAAATTAAAACCGGAGTAGTCTTTGGATAACAAAATTTCCCGACGTTCTTTTATAAAAATAGGCGGAACTGTAGGAGCCGGCGCTGCAATCGGGGTTTCAGCTTCCACAGCAAAAGTAAAAGCTGCAGTCAGAAACGAACCAAAACAAATTGAAAAAATCGCCAGCGTTTGTGAACAATGTTTTTGGAGATGCGGCATTATAGCCACAATAGAAGACGGAGTTTTAAAAAATATTGAAGGCAATCCTTTACATCCGAATAATCGCGGGAAAATATGCGCACGCGGAAATGCTGGAGCTGCGTTGGTATATGAAACAGACAGACTAAAAAGTCCAATGATTCGTATAGGTGAAAGAGGAAGCGGGAAATGGAAAGAAATTTCATGGGACGAGGCATTGGATTATACAGCAGAAAAGTTATCTGCGGTAGCAAAAAAATACGGAATTGAATCGAATGCATTATTTTCACACGGAGCATCCGGGTTTTTTATATCAGATATGTATAGTTTCTGGGGTTCACCAAATAGTGCGGCTCCCTCATTTGCGCAATGTAAAGGTTCGCGAGATGTTGGTTATGAGTTAACTTATGGCGAAAGTATTGGATCACCGGAAAGAATTGACTTAGCCAATGCTAAAGTAATAGCTTTGATCGGGAGTCATCTCGGAGAGAATATTCACACCGGGCAAATGATTGATTTTACCGACGGAATTGCAAACGGAGCTCAAGTTATTGCAGTTGACCCCCGATTTTCGACAGCTGCGAGTAAAGCAAAATGGTGGCTTCCAATTAAACCCGGCACAGATACAGCGCTAGTGCTTGCCTGGATAAATGTAATTATAAAAGAAAAGGGATATGACGATAATTTTGTAAGAAATAATACCACCGGTTTTGCAGAATTAGAAAAACATGTAATTGATTTTACTCCCGAATGGGCAGAAAAAATCACAGAAATTCCGGCAGCAATTATAAAAGAGACAGCCGAAGCAATGATAGCAGCGAAACCCGCAGTATTAATTCATCCCGGACGTCATGTTGCATGGTACGGAAATGACGTTCAGCGTGCGAGATCGATGGCAATACTTGCAGCAATTTTAGGTACATGGGGTCAGAAGGGCGGATATTTTCTAAATTCTAAATTACCCGTAAGTTATAATGCATTAAATATACCGGATGCTCCCAAGCCTAAAAGGCAAAGGGTTGACGGAGCAGGTTACCGATATCCATTTGCCAATCCGGGTGAAGGATTAACCCAAGAATTAGTAAAAGCTACAATTTCCCAGCAGCCATATCCCATTAAATCATGGATGGTCTTCGGGCAAAACATATTTAACAGTATTCCCAATAAAAATGATACAAAAAAAGCAATTGATAATTTAGATTTTTACGCAGTTGTAGATGTACGTCCAACAGAACCAACATGGTATGCAGATATTATTCTTCCTGAAGACACTTATTTAGAAAGATATGACTCTCTTATAACTGTTTCTGGATGGAAAGAGCAATATATATCTTTAAGACAGCCGGTAGTTAAAAGGCAATTGAATACAAAGCCAGGCTGGTGGATTGCCAAAGAAATCGGTAAGCGACTGGGACTTGCTTCATTTTATCCATATGATGACTATGAAGATGTAATAAAGTATCAGTTAAAAGATACGGGTGTTTCATTTACAAAATTGAAGAAAGACGGTGTGGTAACTTTTCCAGCAAAGCCATATTTGGCTGATGGGGAGACTTATAAATTTAAGACATCTGATAAAAAAGTCCAGCTTTATTCTAAAGAACTAAAAGATCTTGGTTTTGATCCGCTGCCAGTTTACCAGCCAGTAAATGACCCACCCAAGGGATATTTTCGATTAGTTTACGGCTTAATGCCGGTGCATTCTCACGGCAAGACTGAAAGCAA
>JAJXTM010000174.1 GCA_021783875.1 Bacteroidota bacterium | reverse complement strand
CGAAATATAATCTTCCATCGGTATCCCAATTAATTTCAAAACCTAATCCACTATCAAGCTGCACGTTTTTCAATTTTGTTGGTACTAACATAGTATCCAGAAACGCCCTGCTTATTAATCTTCCGTTTAACAATCCTTCGGCAAATTTAAGTAAGTCCTCTGTATTCGAGATAAATCCGCCTCCCGCGTATTTTATACTTAAGTCAGCAAGTGGTGCATTAATCAGCTCTCTGAATTCATTTCTCTCATATCCACGCGCTCTATTATAAACAATTTGTGGCTGATACTCTGCCTGAGATGAATACATTTTGCATGGTAGAAAAATGTACTTTGTAATGTATTCTGGGAAAGTTAATCCGGTAATGTTTTCAATTATTGCTGCCAGGAGATTATAACCTAAAGTAGTATAGAGAAATTTTGTGCCCGGTTTATAAACTAAAGAATCATTAGCTATATACATAACTGCTTCTTTTGTGGAATGGAAATAGCTTGTGCTGTTGAATTCACCTGATTTATATGTCCTTATTCCGGATGTATGCTGCAGAAGCTGTCTTATTGTAAATTTCCATTTCTTTTTGGGGAAGTAGGGAATGTATTTCCTTGGATCATCATCAAGTTTGATCTTGTTTTTTTCTACTAGTTGCATTATTGCAACTGCAGTTATAACCTTAGAAATAGATGCTATTCTATATAATGTTTTTCGATTTGCGGGCACATGATTTTCAATATCTGCTAAGCCTACAGCATCATCCCAATAAATCTTATTTTTGATTGAAATACCTGCTGAAATTGAAGGGACGTTTTTGCTCTTATAATATTCATGGAGGTAGTTTTCTAATCCTTGCGCCAAATGCTGCGGAAATATTAAAATATTGAATAAGAAGAGAAAGGTTAAATATTTTGTAGTAAATGAAAATAATTGCATGACAATAAATATTTATATTAAATTATTTATGCGATTATAAATTCCGACCTGTCAATAGTATAAATAAAAAAGGCTTTTCAAAAAATTAAATTTGATAAGCCTTTTGAAAAGATTTAATATATTGGGCTTATTTTTTATTTTCCAAAGAAATTCGCTTTTCCAGAATATGGTCAATAATTTTGTAATCTTTTGCTTCAGTTGGTGACATAAAATTATCTCGATCACAATCTTTTAAGATTTCATCATAAGTTTTACCAGTATGACTAGCCAAAATATTATATAATGTTTCTCTTGTCTTCATCATTTCTTTGGCATGGATTTCTATGTCTGATGTCGTCCCTTGCATTCCGCCAATCGAAGGTTGATGAATCATTATTCTTGAATTTGGAAGACTTGATCTTTTACCGGTTGCTCCTCCTGCTAATAAAATTGCTCCCATACTGGCAGCTAAACCGACACATATTGTAGCAACATCTGGTTTAATATATTTCATAGTATCGTAAATCGCAAGTCCTGCACTGACACTTCCTCCCGGAGAATTAATATAAAGATTAATGTCCTTTTCAGAATCCTCAGCTTCGAGAAATATAAGTTGAGCAATTGTCAAACTTGCAATATGATCGTCAATCGGTGAACCTATAAATATTATCCTTTCTCTTAAAAGGCGGGAATATATATCCATTCCTCTTTCACCCCGACCCGTTTGTTCAATCACATAAGGAACCAGTTGATTATAAAATTCTATATTGCTATTCATTCACTACCTCAACATCTTTCCCGGAATAATTTTCGTTGGTTAATTGCACAGTTTTATTGTTATCTTTTAAAAATGTTATCAATTTATTATCAGTAAGTCTATTCTTGAAATTCGTAGAATTGTAATATGCTAAAATCTTTTCTAAATCAATTCCGGTTTCAGATGCATCTTTTTGAGCATGCTCATTAAGTTCAGATTCAGAAATTTCTATGTGTTCCTTTTCTTTAATTGCAGAAGAAATCAAATACCATTTAACCTCAAATTCAGCAGCCTTAGCGTTTCTCGTTTCTGATTCCTGCCGGTTAAATTTTTTATAACCATTTTTCTTCGAATTTAATTCTTCTTCTTTTATAATTTCTTCTAAAAATGAGGAAACCATTGTCCTAGGAGGAGTGAATTCATTATTTTTAATAATTTGTTGAATTAAGGCATTTCTGTAAAATTCATCATTTTGTCTCTTTATCTCATTTTCTAAATCAGATTTAATTTGCGCTCTCATTTCTGCTTCATTAGAGGATTTTCCCTTCGTAATACGCTTTATAAAATCATCACTTAATGCAGGCATGACCAACTTTGTAATTTTATTAATGGTTGCTGAATAGCCAAAGTATTCCGAAATTTTTTTCTCTTCCGGGCTGTTCGCATTTTCGATTCTTTCATCATTAAAGGAAAATTGAAAAGAATCGCCTATTTTCTTACCTTTTGCATTTTGAACAATATCTTTATTTATTCTTTCGTTTGTAAGATCGAGTTGCATTTTTTCTGCTTTCGATCCTGCATACACTTCGCCCTTCTCATCAATTCTAATAATTTCAACATCTAGAATAAAGTTATTACTTTCATCTACTTCTGAAGTTTCAACTTTTTCTGAATTTGATTTAAGCAAATTATTAATCTCATATTCTACATCTTCGTCCTGTAACTTAAAATCCGGGACCTTTATTTCAAGTCCTGTATAGTTTTGTACATCAAGCTTAGGAAGAGTTTCATATTTGACTTTAAATTTAAAATCTTCTTCACGTTTAAAATTTATATCAACAATCACAGGTCTACCTATTACATGCAAATGATTTAAATCTGAAACCTCATAAAACTTAGTACTCGCAACCTTTTCTGCTGCTTCAGAATCCAAAGCTGTTCCATAAATTTTCTTAATCATTGAAACAGGAGCCTTGCCTTTACGAAATCCCGGAAGCTGAATCTTTTTTGTGCTTGCTAAGATTTCCTTATCAAGATCACTTTTAATTTCATCAAAAGAATAGGTAATCTCAATTTCTTTCTCTGAAGCTGATATTTCATTAATGTTAAATTCCAAATTAGCCTCTATTATAATTAAAAAATGTAAATCTAGTGCGAGAACGGGGACTCGAACCCCGACACCGGTTAGGTACTAGATCCTAAGTCTAGCGCGTCTACCAAATTCCGCCATTCTCGCATTTATTAAACAACATTACTCAGTTAAGTATATATTAATATAGATAATTTATTAATAATCTTTAAAATTAAATCATTTTTCATTCAAAACAAAAGATGAGTTTATATGATTTAATTAATATAATTATTGACTAATCTACAATTTTGTGCTAATTATCATGTTTTCTAAAACATTGTATATTATATTAAAATTACATTTTTTTACTATATCATGAAATTGATTCCGTAATTTTAATCATTTAATCAAAAATTAAAGCTTTTAAAAATTAAAGTATTTATCTTTATCTTTCATATTATTCAATAAATTTTAATATTATTTTAGTTTATGATATATTCATATTTATCCCGGACGGAAGTCGGTCTAAAAAGATTTGACAATGAAGATGCTATAGGAATCCAAGAAATTAGCGGAGGATTATTGGCAATTGTCTGTGATGGCTTAGGTGGAAATAAAGCAGGTGAAGTTGCATCAAATCTTGCCATTGAGACGGTTATTAATGATTTTATTGAAATACCTAATAGTATAGATTGGCTTGAAAAAATTCGAATCTCTCTTTCGGATGCTAATAAAGCTGTTTATGAGAAATCTATATCGAATTTTGAATATAAAGGCATGGCTACTACAGCCGAAGTTTTATTTTTAAAAGATGATTCGGCTTATTGGGGACATGTTGGAGATTCTAGAATATATTTATTTAAAAATAATAAAATTCAAAAATTAACTAAAGATCATTCTCTCGTGCAAAAGCTTCTTGATGAAGGATATTTAACAATAAAAGAGGCTGAGAATCACCCCAATAAAAATATTATTATGCGTGCCGTAGGGGAACAACCAGATTTGGATATTGACCTTAGTAAACAAAAAAATAATAATAATGATCAGAATAAATATTTTTTATGTTCTGATGGTGTAACTGCCGTTATAAATGATGAAGAACTTCAGGATATTTTAAGAAATACTGATTTAGAAGTTATATCAGATACACTATATAAGCTTATTATTGAAAGAGGAGCACCGGATAATTTTTCTTTTATTATTATCTCTACCGGAGAATAAATGACTGGCAATATCATAGAACATTATAAGATTGTTTCTGTTTTAGGTGAAGGCGGAATGGGTATAGTTTATAAAGCTTTTGACCTAAAACTTGAAAGATATGTTGCCGTTAAAATTCTTAGTAAAGAAGCACAAAATAATCCCCAATTTATATCCCGATTTAAAAGAGAAGCAAAAAACCAAGCTAAGCTTACCCATCCTAATATTGTTCCTGTTTATGGATTTACTGAGGAAAGGAACATGCTCGGAATTGTTATGGAATTCGTTGAAGGGGAAACATTAGAAAATATAATTCAAAAAAAAAGCAGACTGGAACTTAAAGAAGCTCTTCAAATTGTTAAACAAATATTGGAAGGAGCAGCCTATGCCCACTTAAAAGGTTTTGTGCATCGTGATATTAAACCTTCAAATATTATAATTACACCAGAGGGTGTAGTGAAAATCATGGATTTCGGAATTTCGAAGTCTGTGAATGATTCTAAAGGTATTACGAAAACCGGTACAAAAATAGGCACTATCCTTTATATGAGTCCGGAACAAATAAAAGCTATAGACCTTACAAATCAGAGTGATATCTATTCAATTGGAATTACTTTTTACGAAATGCTTGCTGGTAAAACTCCTTTTGATTCTTCTACTGAATTTGAAATTATGGAAGGACATTTGAAAAAAAGTCCGCCAAAAATATTTGATGTCGTTGGGGGTTTTTCTAATGAAATTGATCTAATTATAAATAAATCTCTTAATAAATCTCTTAATAAAAGATATCAGAATTGCGAAGAATTTCAGGATGACTTAAATAAACTTTCTCTAAAAATGACTACTGCCGAAACAAAAAGTACAACAAAATTTGAAAAAAAGTCCAAGGTCAAGAGAAAGCCTAATATTAAGATAAGGTCATATATATATACGCTTGTTTTTTTAGTATTTATAAGCGGTTTATTTTATTTCGTTTACAGCACAATAGAAGATTTTTGGAAAAAATCAAAAAATGGTAATTTCCTGAATAGTGATTTATTGGATTCTAAGACAACACAGACAAAATTTTCCGACTGGCGTCAAATCCAATGCCCTTTGAGTAATACACTAAATTCAGTTTACTTTTTGACAGATTCAGTTGGATTTGCCTGCGGAAATAATGGCGCTATTATTGAAACTTCTGATGGTGGTAAAAATTGGAATATATTAAGCGATTCTTCATCAATTAATCTTTATGATATTACCTTTGTAAATAATGATAATGGATTTATTGTAGGAAGTAATGGTACAATATTAATAACTAATAATGGCGGAAATAAATGGGTAAAGTACGCCAATTTAACTTCTGAAGCTTTATTTAAAGTTTATTTTTTAAATGATAATAAATCAGGATTTATTATAGGAGCAAATGGAACTATTTTCAAAACCTATGATGCCGGACTAAACTGGGTACAAGTAAATTCTCCTTCAAATGAAATTCTGTACGATATTGATTTTATTGATAACAATATAGGTTTTATAGTTGGCTGGGATGGTGAAATAATGAAATCTGTCGATCAGGGAAATAATTGGGTTGTGGAAAATAAATTTAGT
>JAJXTM010000173.1 GCA_021783875.1 Bacteroidota bacterium | reverse complement strand
TTATTTTTAACTCGATGATGAATTTCTTTCAGTAATATTTCTTTTTCTCTTAATGATTTCTCAATAATAATTTGAGTTTCCCTTTCCTTACTTTGGTCTCTAAATACCAAAACGACACCCTGGATCTCACCTTTTTCATTTTTAATCGGAGCGCCGCTATCTGCAATGGGGATCTCTTTACCGTCTTTTGATATTAACAAAGTATGGTTCGCGAGACCAACAATCTTTCCTTCCGACAGTACTTTTTGAACCGGACTTTCAACAATATTTCGTGTACTTTCATTTCTTATATGGAAGACATCATCCATTGACTTTGTTATAGCTTCACTTTCTTTCCAGCCGGTTAATTGTTCGGCTATTGGATTCATTTGGTAAACTTTTCCGGATTCATCTGTTGTTATAACTCCATCTCCGATACTATACAATGTTGTTCGAAGCCGCTGCTCGCTTTCTTTTAGATCTTGAGCAATTTGATGTAGCTCTGTAATGTCATTTATAACAGAAAGCATATATTTAATATTATTTATAAATATTACCCTGCCTGATACTATTGAATGAATTATTTTACCGTCTTTCTTCTTAAAGTTTACTTCCCTGTTAGTATACTTGCCAAATTTGAGCAAATCATCAGTTAATTTCTTTCTATCTTGATCATTTACCCATATTCCAATTTCTAACGATGTTTTTCCTTTTATTTCATCAAGATCAAAACCAAAGATTTTTTTATATCCTTCATTAATTTCAAGCAATAATCCAGTATTAATGTCTGATATCGAAATGGCTTCAGGAGCGGTATTATAAACTGTCCTAAAACGTTCCTCGCTTTCCCGCAATTCAGCTTCCGCCATTTTTTGTTGAGTAATATCCTGAATAGTTCCGAACATTCTAAAAGGAATTCCATTTTCATCATATTCCAAGCTTCCTTGACCATGAACCCAATAAGAAGTATTGTTTTTTTTATTTAATACTCTATAAGATTTGTTAAATTCATTTTTTGCTTTAATCACGTGATCTGATAAATAAATAGACATTTCCTCTAAATCATCGGGGTGAACTAATCCCAGCCAACCCTTAATATCTCTCTTAAAATCACAGTCAATTCCAAAAATTTCATCCAGCATTTCTGAATTTGTCCATACACCAGTAGCAACATCAAGTATATAATAACCGAGGCGTGCAACCTTTTGCGATTGTTTAAGCTGCTCTTCACTTAGGATAAGAGCTTCTTCAGCTTTCATTCTTTTAAATTCGGATTCAATTGCTTCAAGAGCAAACGAAATATCATTTGTAACTTCTATAAGCAAGTCAATTTCTTCCTTATCAAAGAAATTGGGAACAGAGGCGTAAAGATTAAGGACACCTGCATTTTTGCCAAAATGACTTATTGGAATTCCGATAAAAGAAAGGAAACCCCGCTTTAGAGCTTCATCATTCCATGGCAACATTACTGGGTCATTTTTTATATCGTTACATACAAAATACTTCCCATGTCTTAAAACTTTTGAAGACGGTCCTTCACTTTCCGGAGTTCCTTTAACAGAAATGTTTTTAACAAAATCGAGATATCCGTCATCGATTCCGGCAGAACTAACAAGTTTTATTAAATTGGATCCATCATCAACCATTCCTACCCAAGCCAACTTAAATTTTCCAAAATCAACTGCAATTTTGCACACTTCATTCAATAATTCATTCTTACGTTTAATGCGAACAATTGCCTGATTTATTTGGCTAATTACCGCATAAACACGGTTTGCATTTTGAATTTTTGACTCAGCGATTTTTCTTTCTGTGATATCACGGATAATTTGATGATAATATTTTTTCCCCTCAATCTCAATAGTTCTTAAACTTACTTCAGCATAAAATGTAGAACCATCCTTTCTTTTATGCATACCTTCAGAAATTGTTCCTCCTTTTTGATCACTTTCAATTATTTTCGATTTAACAATATTTTTTCTTTCGGGAAATGTTAAATCAGTCACTTTTAATTTACGAAGTTCATCTTGGTTGTATTGGTAAGCTTCAATTGCTCTTTCATTTGCCTCTATGATATTAAAGTTTTCATCTTCTAATAAAATTACATCATTAGCATATTTAATCACATATTCGAAGTGTGCTTTTAGAGCTTTTAGTTCAAGCTCATCTTCATATAATTCTTTATAGAATCTTTTACGCCGATAATTAAAAATATATAAAGCAAATCCGGCTACAATCATGAATAGCAGTAAAGTAACGATAAATATAGTATGTGCTTTATAATTTACTTCCGAGAGTAATTCATTTCTGTCGACTTTTGATATTAGAATCCAGGGAGAATTTTCTATTTGCTTTACATATCCTATAACTTTATTGCCTTTATAGTCTGTGCCTTCAAGAATTCCTTTTTGACCAAGAGCAGCTTGAATAAACAGATTATTAATTTTGCTTACAGGAATTTTTAATGTTAATGCAGAATTATGATGATTTTTAATATCGCTTAAATTAACCACATAATTCCCTTTTTTCATAAAAAGAATTGACTCAGCACTTTTGCTAAGTCCAGGCCATGATTCTATTGCCGGATGCAAGGTTTTTTCGAGATCAATTTGATAGATAATAACATTTTTAGCTTTTTCACCCTTGGTTTTAATTGGAGACGCTATATCCAGCAGAGCATGACCATTTTTTTTATTATTGAAAATATTTCCAAATAAAACTTGATTTTCATTAAGTGAATTTTTAATTAATTTTTTTGTAGAAGAATCAATTTTACAATCAACAGGATTATACGCTAATTTAACATCACCATTATTGGATGCAATAATAATGTTAATATATTCCTTATCTATTCTAGTTTCTAAATCAAATCTATTTAAAACTTTTCTTTTTAGATCAAAATTATTTTGACCTTTTAATAAGGAATTTTCATACTGGACTAATAATGCACTTTTAGAAAGTATACTTATATCACCGAATCTCTCTTTCCGCCAATTTTCAATTTGGGAAGCTTCTAAAGCAGTAACAGACCTAAGTTTAGAATATGCTTGATTAGTTGCGTCTTCTTTTTCATTTTTATAATATATAAATCCGAGTGTTAGTATAATCATTGCTGTCAGCACAATAAGAGCAATTAAAGCAATGCTAGTTTTCCCGTATAATTTTGATTCATCCATATTTTTTTTCTTTTAACTTAGAAATTTATACCCATGTTTAGTCTAAAATATTTATTATTATCGAATAAAATTATAAATATTCAAATTTGAGAAAGGAAATGTTAATCGCGGAAGCCAATTCGATATAAAGCAGTATTTCAATCCTGAATTTTAAAATTCAAGGCGGACAAATAATTAGGTTAATAAAATGTCCACCTTGATTTATTATATTTACTCTTTATAAGCGCTTTGGTCCAGCGTTTAGAACTTCAATTGATACACCGTTTTTAAATAATTTAAAGTTTTCGATAAACCTAGCTGCAAGAGCATCATATTTATTCCAATATTCTTCTTCATTATTCCAGGATTTTGACGGATCAAGCACATCCTCCGGAACATTAGGGCAAGTTAAAGGAACTTCAAATCCGAATAATTTATCTTTCCTATATTCCACATTATCCAATTTTCCTTCAAGCACGGCATTAAGGAGATTACGGGTATGCTTAATACTTATTCTTTTTCCTACACCGAATCTGCCTCCTACCCAGCCAGTATTTACCAGCCAGCAATTTACATTATGCTTAAGCATTCTAGCTTTTAGCATTTTTGCATATTCGAAAGGATGACGAACCATAAAAGGGGCGCCGAAACATGCACTGAAAGTAATTTGTGGTTCTGTGCCGAGTCCTACTTCCGTACCTGCAATTTTTGAAGTATAACCGCTAATGAAATGATACTGCGCCTGATCAGGATTTAATCTGGAAATAGGCGGAAGAACTCCTGATGCATCACAAGTAAGGAATATGATATTTTTCGGTTGTGAATTAACAAAACCTTCCGGGACAATATTAGGTATAAAATTAAGCGGATATGATGCGCGTGTATTTTCAGTAATTGAATCATCATTTAAGTCAATTTTACGTGTAACCGGATCATAGACAACATTTTCAAGTATAGTTCCGAATCTTTTTGTAGTTGCATAAATTTCCGGTTCACTTTCAGAAGAGAGTCTAATAACTTTAGCATAACAGCCATCTTCAAAATTAAAAATTCCATTTTTACTCCAGCCATGCTCATCATCGCCGATCAATTTTCTTTTTGGATCTGCGGATAATGTGGTTTTACCGGTACCGCTTAATCCGAAGAAAACAGCAACATCCCCATCTTTGCCGCAATTTGCAGAACAATGCATAGGGAGGACATCCTGAAAAGTCAAAAGGAAATTTAGAACCGTAAAAATTGATTTTTTTATCTCACCGGCATATAAGGAGTTAGCAATAATAGCCGTTCTAGAGGCAAAGTTAAGTATAATACCGGTATCTGTACGTGTACCGTCTATTTTAGGATCTACCTTAAATCCCGGGACAGCAATAACAGTAAATTCGGGGATAAATTTTTTAAGTTCATCTTTATTATTAGTAGTAATAAACATATTTCTTGCAAACAAACTATGCCAAGCTTTTTCAGTAATAATCCGGATAGGCATACGATATTCAGGATCAGCTCCGACATAGCAATCCTGAACAAAAAGTTCTTCACCCTGAGCATAGGCTTCAAGCCGCATCATCAGAGCATTAAAGTTTGCAAGACTATAGGGGCGGTTATTAACTCCCCACCAGATGTTATCTTCAGTAGATTCTTCCCTAACAATAAATTTATCAGCAGCGGATCTTGCCGTATGTTTACCTGTTTTTGCGATTAATGGACCTTCACTTGCCATGTGTGCTTCATTTCGGAAAATACTTTCTTCATATAAAGCTGCATCCTGAAGATTCCAATAAACTTTTTCAAGATAATTAAGACCATGATTAATTAATCCAAAATCAGATGCTAATTCTTTAGCTTCTTTAAGAGCAGGTGTACTGAATTCAAGATATTTACTCATGACCAATTCCTCACTAGTCTACGTTCACCAATAAATAATTCATTCGGGGAACCCGGATCGAGAACCCATTTAATTCTTTCTAAACCTTCGGTTATATCTTTTATACTTCCGCAGTAGCTTAATCTTAAAAAGCCTTCCATACCAAACTCTGCACCGGGAACAGTAAGCACCAGGACTTTATCGATTAAAAGAGCTGATAACTTATTGGAGTTTTTTTCATAAGCGCTGAAATCGGCGAAACAATAGAAAGTTCCATCCGGCTTTGTCACTTTAACGCCTTCAAATGAATGAAGCAAATCTATCATTATGTTTCGGTTGTTTTCAAGTGTAAGGCGAAGGCTTTCTATGCTGTTTTGGACGCCGTTCATAGCACCTATTGCTGCTTTTTGCAGCAGAACGGAAGGACCGGAAGTTTGATGACCCTGTATATTTGACATAGCTTCAATAACTTTTTTATTTCCTACAGCCCAGCCGATTCTAAACCCCGTCATTGCATACTGCTTTGAAACTCCGTTTATTAAAATAATTTTTGACTTTTCGGAAAGATCCTTTGCATAATTATAACAATTAATAGTTTTCCTGCCGTCAAAAATTAATCGATGATAAATATCGTCCATTATTAGATATAAGTCTTTCTTTTCACAGAACTGAACGATATCTGAAATAAATTCTTCTGAATACATAACACCGGAAGGATTATTTGGGCTATTGATTATAACGGCTTTGGTATAAGAACCAAC
>JAJXTM010000172.1 GCA_021783875.1 Bacteroidota bacterium | reverse complement strand
CTCTTTTATTAAATAAAAATGAATACCAGCGGAATCCGGTTCCGATTCTATTGGAAATTCCCGAAAAAAAAATTATAAGTGCAATTAAAAAGTCCGGATAAGAAATAATAGCATAATCGAATTTATACTTTGAAATATTTTTTCTGTTCGAAAAAAAAAATGGTTTGCCTTTTACTTCTTCTAAAGTCATTACATTGTCTACATATTTATGCCCGGTCAATAGGTCTCTTGTATAACCCCGGATAAGATATGTAATTTTACAATCGGGAAAATGATTTTTGATAATACCTGCTAAGGGTAATGATAAAACTACATCGCCTATTCTATCGGTCCTTACAATTAGTAAATTCTTGGGATTACTCATTTTTTAGAAACATAAGGATTGTTTTTAATATAATACCTCCATGCCAGATCCATAGATTTTTTAATTCCGACTCGTTTAGTAATAACAATTTCGTCATCCTTAATTTTAGGCATATTTAAAATGAAAATATTTTCACCTGTAAGATCAACGCCATAGTGCTCTTTTGAAATTCCGAATGCCTTGCAGACTTTTCCCGGTCCGTTCGTTAATTTAATCTTATCTTTTTCATCGATCATATTGCCAAACCTGTTTTTTGACATTGAACTAATTCCTTCAACAGGCTCTATTGCTCGGATTAATACTGCTGTACCCCTTCCTTTTTTACCGGTGACGACATTGCAGCAATAATGCGCTCCATAGGTAAAATAAACATAAAAATATCCCCCTTCATTAAACATTATTTTAGTTCTTTCTGTTTTTCCGGTGAATGCATGCGATGCCTCATCTATATCACCGTCGTATGCTTCAACCTCAACAATTTTACCGGATAGTATGGCTTTACCGTCCTTTTTTACTAGAATTTTTCCGAGTAATTCTTTTGCAACAATTTGCAAATCACGAGTGTAAAAATTACGTTTTAATTTTTTTACATAAAAATCCGGGTTCATTTTTTTGCTGGCGGTAGTTAAACTAATTAAGAGTATAATTCTTTGTTAAGTTCATCTATTCTTTTAAGGTAGGAATCTGATTTTAATGGATTTTTCTTAATTAATTTTTTATAAACATCTATTGCCTCTTTAAGTTCACCCTGAGCGACATAAATTTTAGCTAAAGTTTCTGAAACAATCATAAATTCTTCCTGGAAATTGTCAATTTCCGGTTCTTCCTGATCTTTAGGACTCAGCGGTTGTTTAATTCTAGCAGTTGATATCTCTTTTGCTATTTGTTCTAACCTATTATCTATAGATTCATTTTCTGAAACAAGGGAGTCATTTTGTTCTTGATCTTCGAAAAGATTTTCTTGAATAACCTCAGTTTCGGATTTATTATTAAAAAATGAATTCCTTGAATTTGATTCAAAAAAAGATCTCTGCTTTCTAATATTTTCTATTTCTTTAAAATAATAGTCGTAACTCTTTTGCGAATGAGTTAAATCATAACCGGTTTTAATTTCATTCATCGCCTGGCTATAATTACCTACTAAAGCAAATGATTTGGCTAATAAAAAATATGCAGCGGAATATTTTGGAAAGTTTTGAATACCTGTCTGAAGAATCTCTATTGCTTTTTCGAGATTATTATTTTCAATCTCCGTATTTGCGGCGTGCACAAATAACGGAGATTTTTTATTATACTCATAAATTAAATTGACTTTTTCATTGAATATTTCTGACGGCGATTTAGCCACAGCTTACTCTCTATGCTTTAGAAAAAGAGTGTCTTATTGAAGTCACCGAAACAAATGAAAATCCTAGAAAAAATAATATCTGAAAAGGTAAAGCCGCAAGTTCAAAGAAATAAATGGAAGCAACTATACCTACTAAACAATATACAGCCATAATTAATTCAACAATAACGGACATACCGAGTTTTTTACTCGTGTACTTTTTCCCGACCCAGGAATCGTTATTTGATACAACTTTGAATTTAGGCGTCCTGACAAATTCACTTTTTCTGCTCAGCAATCCTTCAAATACTGCTCTTGAATTATTAACAGCAAAACCCATGCTCCCAGCCATGAAAAGAGGGAAAAGAACGATTTTTTTTCTCCAATCATTTCTGATGTCTTTTTGTGAATAAAGATAAAACATAAATGAACTTACAAAAGCTAAAACAAATAATGACATAACTGCAAAGTATGCTTCGTGAGGACCGCTATTTTTAATAAATATCAAAGGCACATTCAAAATGGCTGCAAGCAAAATAAAAGGGAACACTATGTTATTTGTTAAATGGAAAGTTGACTGCAGTTTTACACGTAGCGGAATTTTTGATCTCCATACTAAAGGTAAAATTTTCTTTGCTGTTTCAATAGCGCCTTTTGTCCATCTGAATTGCTGATTTTTAAGAGCGTTAATTTCCGAAGGCAGTTCTGCAGGTGATGTGAAATCTTTTAAGAATACAAATTGCCATCCATTTAATTGAGCTCGGTAACTGAGATCTAAATCTTCTGTCAATGTATCGGCTTCCCAGTTTCCGGCATCTACTATACAGGATTTTCTCCAAACGCCGCCTGTTCCGTTAAAATTGATAAAAAATCCGGCTTTGTTTCTAACTGATTGTTCGATTACAAAATGACCGTCAAGCGCAAGCGCCTGCGCTTTAGTTAAAATAGAATAATCGCCGTTGATATGTTCCCAGCGTGTCTGCACCATTCCGATTTTGGAGTTGTTAAAAAAGGATAAAGTTTTTTTCAAAAATTCTTTTTGCGGAATAAAATCCGCATCAAAAATTGCAATAAAATCTCCTTTTGCAGTTTTCATTGCAGCTTTTAAAGCGCCTGCCTTAAAACCTTCTCTTGTTCCTCTCCTAATATGAGTAATATCAAATCCTTCATTCTTTTTTTGTTCTACAATTTTAGCCGTAATTTGAGTTGTTTCGTCGGTTGAATCATCAAGTACCTGAATTTCCATTTTATCTTTAGGATAATCAATTTCACAGACTGCATTTATTAATCTTTCCACAACATACAACTCATTATACAGCGGAAGCTGTATTGTAACAAATGAGTCGTCCTTAAAATTCCTGTCAGGGGAATGACTAACATCTCTGTATTTCTTATGATAATAAATCATTATAAATCCATGAAGTCCAAATACAAATAAAATTGATAAAGAAATAAAATAACCGACTAAAACAATCTCATCCATCTTTTTAATTATACCTTATTTTGTTATACATATATAAATTACCATCCGGAAACAACTGCCAATAGAATATCTTCCGAAATATTGTTAATAGCATTTTGAATCGCATTATTTCTATCAACTGTACTGCCGTTTGCTGAATAATCACCGCTGTTAGAAAATGTTTTGTTGAATATTGTCTTTCTCTCAACAAGATCTTTATAAATAACCTGCACAGAAATTGTAATCCTTCTGGTTTTTACTGTCTCTCCTGGAGAAACTACTTGTGGAGCGTCAGTAAGCGAAACGATCGTACAATCAAGTATAGCATTTGAACTAGTCTTGCTTGCTACTTGTAGTGTATTGTCATCGACAAATTTTTGTGTAAGAGTTGTGGTCAGAAGTTCCCGCATTCCGGGCTCTCCGGAACCGCTCTTATCTTCCGCGATAGGAATTGCAATTGTTTTAAGATGTTTAGGAACCGATGCACCTGTAAAAGAATATACACAACACCCTCCAAAATTAACTATTGGAAGAGTTATAAACAAGAGAAATAAAAGTCTCAAAAATGCGCTAAAAGAGAGCTTTTGCTTCATTTTTTTAGTGCATTTTTTAAGCATTATACCTTTAAAAACCTTATAATCCATATTCTTTTATTTTTCTATATAATGTTCTTTCACTTATGTGCAATAATTTTGCTGCATTCCTTTTATTTCCCCGGGAATGATCTAGTGCATTTTTAATTGCTTCTTTCTCGGTCTGCTGAAGGGGCAGAATTTCAGTTACTGCCTGGTTTTCCTGCCGGTAATCAAAATCATTCTTTTTATATAGTAAATCCTTTAATTCCATTATGTCTTTTTTGATTTCAAAAAGAGCGCGATAAAGTAATTCGCGGTCAAGCTCTTCCGGAGATTTTTTTAAATAAACTGGCAAGTTCTGGCTTGATTTATCGGGACTGTCTCTCTTGGTCAAAATTTCAAAAATATTTAAATCCAAAACTCCGTTTCGATTTAATGCTATAGCCGATTCAATTGTATTCTTTAATTCTCTGATATTTCCCGGCCAATAAAATTCATTTAAAAAATTTGCAGCTTCCGGGGTTAATTTGGGCTCTGCAATTTTATTCTCCGAAGCATAATTTTCAATGAAAAAATGTGCTAGATCAAAAATATCAACCTTCCTTTTACGCAAAGGCGGTATATTTAAAGTAACGGCTTTCAACCGGAAAAATAAATCTTCCCGAAACCTTTTGGCATCAACCTCATTTTGCAGATCTTTGTTAGTGGCAGCTATAATTCTGACATCAATTTTTGTAACAGTTTCTGCACCTATTCTCAAGAACTCTTTATTTTCTATAACTCTCAGCAATTTTACCTGGGTAGTTAAAGGCATCTCTGCAATCTCATCTAAGAAAAGTGTGCCTCCGTCGGCAATTTCAAAATATCCTTTCCTGCTTTCAATAGCTCCGGTAAAAGAACCTTTCTTATGCCCAAAAAGCTCGCTTTCCAATATCCCTTCCGGAATTGCTCCGCAATTAACACTTACTAATTGCTTTTCCGAACGGTTACTGAAGCCGTGAATTGCTCGGGCAAAAATTTCCTTTCCGACTCCGCTCTCTCCGTAAATTAATACCGAAATATCTGTCGGTGCTACCTGCATAGTAATATCTACAAGATCATTAATTTCTTTGGCTTTGCCGATAATTCCGAATTCTTTTTTAAATTGCTCTACTGTCATTAGATATAATATTTTAGATTATAATTCTGAAAAACTAACTCCCAAATATATCCAATTATTCCCCGTTTTGCACCAAAACTTTTCCGGAAAGATTAAACTTAGAGTCTAATAATTGAAGAACTTTATCTGCCTCTGCCTTGCTGGTGAATCCTTCTACATAGATAACGTGAAATGTCGTTCCGCCTATTTCTTTATTTTTAATAATTGAATTATAACCGCCGGTATCAAGTTTATTTTTCAAATTGTGAGCATTTTCTAAAAGTGTAAATGCTGCAGCTTGAATATAATATCTGCTATTCGGTTCTGCCGTCTGTATCTCCGTATTCGATTTCTTTGGAGCTAAGGTTTGCGATTTCAAGTCTTGAATTACTTCGTCCTTATCGGGTATATTTTTATTTGCTAAACTAAGGTAAGGAGATTCGGGATAATTTTTGGCTAAAAGGGATAAATAATCCTTAGCAGATCTAAACTTACCTAAAGAAAAATAATAAGAATAGATTCTGTATAACGCTGCGTCGGCGTAATTGCTTTTGGGAAAATTATTTACAATGGTAAGGTATTTACCGACTGCCTTTCTGCCGTCTGCGGTCAAAATAGCATCCAGAAATAGAATAGACGGGTCATTAGGATGCTCTTTTTTTAATTCAGGAATCTGAGATGAAACAGAATGCGCTTCGCCTTTTTCAATAGATTTAAGGTATGGAATTATATTTACTTCCTGAGCCAAAATAAAAGCCGAAGGAAATAAAAAAATTATTAAAAGTAACTTAATTAATCTATTTGTGGTTATCGTAAAAATTCCTCTACCTTCAATGAACTTTCAACTTCGCACTTTGAACTTTCTTAGTTCCAAATAAAGTTCCTGAAG
The DNA here is from genome assembly GCA_021783875.1 of Bacteroidota bacterium. GTDB lineage: Bacteria > Bacteroidota > Ignavibacteria > Ignavibacteriales > Ignavibacteriaceae > FEN-1297. The sequence goes on along the minus strand of JAJXTM010000172.1, from coordinate 100 downwards.
ACGCCCGGTTTATAATGACTTTTACGTAACTGCCTTCTTTAATTTTACTGTCGAAAGGGAAAATGACAACTTTATTTGTGTCCGTTCTGCCTGCGAAAAA
>JAJXTM010000171.1 GCA_021783875.1 Bacteroidota bacterium | reverse complement strand
CTTGCCAATCAGCCGATTAAATAAAGTGGACTTTCCAACATTCGGGCGACCAACAATAACTACAAGAGGTTTTTTCATAAAAATTACAATCTTTTATATACAAATTAAAAGCACTAAAAATAATTTAATTAGCAAAACCCCTAAATCAAAATTTCAAATCTATTAAAAATTATAAGATAGATTTAATGTTGGAACCATTTTAGATTGATCGGTTAAGTTATAGCTATTAACTCTAAAATTAACCGCAAGAGATTTATTATACCTACTTACACTCCAGATTGCATCAAAAATACTTAAAAAATGATTAACATAAACGATAATTAATCCTGTTTTACTTGTGGCATAATAATCATTTGCAACTGCTCGTTGATGGGTATAATCATTAAATTCAGGTGTCAAAATATGAAAATCTGTATCGCTTTGATTGGCAGCATCCCAACCATGACTATACTGTGGATATTTTCCGATTAATTCATAATATTGTTGCTCACCCTGATGTGGCAGCATATGAGAATAACCGTCACCTAATGCACTTTCTAGCCGATTTAATTCACTCCAGTTTATTCCTGTCACGTTTCCATTATTATCTTTAACAAGTATATTAAAAGAAGCTGGGTTTACGCTGCTATTTATATGTTGAACATTAGCTAAAGTCCATTCCGCATAACGGATAACACTCCAATGTTGATTCGCAAAATTCTCAAAAGCTTGAGTCTGAGAATCGCCTTTATTATTATAAATAACCGCAGTAACAATTGCAGCTGCTTCAACTGTAATTAATATTGCTGCCTTTAAGTAACTTCCTGCATATATTTCTCCTGCACCGGGTAAAATTCCAGAAAAAACACCCGCTAAGACGGGTGATTTAGCATTTGGAGAAGTCAAATTAAGTTCAGAATTCTTTATTTTGGCCGGCATATTTGGGCTAAAATGTGAATCAATTGAAAGATTTCCGGACAAATTATATTGATTTATACTTTGAGCATTAGAAAGATTAAATGTTATCTGAAATAGAAAGACTAGAATAATAAATTTAATTATACTGTATTTCATATTGTCCCTTTTCTTAATGATAATAAAGGATTAAAAAATATTACATATCAAACCCAAACATTAAACCACCATAAAATCTCCATTCTTTACCGTAGCTAATTATATCCCCATTAACATTACGGGAAAATTTATCGAATCCATAGGCAGCATTGAAAAACAAATCAGTAGGAAATTCATAATAAGAATTCATGTGAATTCTAATTTCCGCACCCGCTCCTTTTTTAAAGTCATGCAGGTTTGTCGCATTTGCATTCCATGCATTGCCAATATCTCCGTAAAAGGACATAAAAATTTTATCAACATAAAGAAGTCCAAACCGAGTATCAATATTTTTAATCAGGGGAAATCTATAAGTTAAATTGAGCCATCCGACTTTGTTACCGCTTATTGCATAAAAAGGGTATGCTTTCATTCCAATCATTCCACCTAAGAAATAATCGAAAAAGTCAGGAATAGTTTTGCCTAAAATTGCACCGAATCTAAATTGCGTAGTTAAAGTATTTTCATCCCAAAGCTCAAAATGAATTTTTGAATTTAGCTCAAGTCTGTTAAAATCATAATTATTATAGGCAGGTTCCAGAAATCCATTAGTAACGGTATAATTTCCGTCAGGGTTAAATTTATCAAATTCGTAATTATAAGTTAGATCAAGGTGGAGACCAATGGGATTGATTTCCTCGTCAACAGTCGGTTTTATTTCATCAAATGTGTATTTTAATTGGATATTTCTTCCTATTAAATAATTATCACTTGTAGCTGGATAAAGAGTCTGATCAGGAAGAAGAAAACTGCTTAAGTTAGCATTATATGTACTATAAATAAAACGGAACTCTAAATTCTGACCCCTTGAAAATATCATTTGGGATGCCGCAAAATCAAATTCAAATAGATCATACGATACACTAGCCGGAATTACATAGTCATAATGAACAAAATTCCCTATTGTATCAGGATTGAAAGAAACATTTGAATTAGCATCTCTACTTATATTATAAACTTCAAGCGATAATTCTGGTTTAATTCCAAGATCAAAAAGAAGCGGAATTTTATTCCGGTAGTTAAAAATAAAAAATAAGTCTCGTTCCAACCTTGAATTAATATCGGCACCTGCAAACATTGAATATCTGTTTAACATATCAGTGGATGATATATAAACACCAGGTTTTATTTTTTCAAAAAAATTATTAGTTGTACTATAATTGTCAAAACGGATAAAAGGGTAAAAAGAAAGTTTAGTAAAAGTTCCGGTGTAATCTTCTTTTTTATAATTAGGCGTGACATAGTCATTATAATGAATAAGTCTGGCAGTATCAAATTTTGCTAGATCGCCTTTAGGTTTATCTTTATCAAGCGGTGGATCATTAATCCATTGATAGCTATGATCCGGTAAAACATTTTTTTCATCTTTTGGAGTAAGTTCGAATATTTTGAATCCTTTCGATGAATACCCAGAATACAGAATATTTCCATTCGAATTAATAGTAGGCATAAAAGCACCGCCAATAACATTTGAGAGTTGCTTCCTTTCCCCAGTATGCATATTGTAGGAATAAAGGTTAAAAATTCCAGTGGAATCCGAACAATAAATTAAATTAGCATCCTTATCATAGACAGGATTTCTATTATCATGATTATTTTTAATTAAAAATTTAAAATTAGCGCCAGTAGTATCGATAATGGCTATAGATCTGTTATTAGCATACGAATAGTCAAATATTATTTGTGTATCATTCAAAGAAAACTTTGGCTCATAAACTTGCTCACCATTATTGAAGTTGGTAATTTGTTTGTAATTTTTCCCATTTATATCAATCATCCCCAAATTAGTTGTTCCATCCTTTTCAAATATAAAAACAATTCTTTTTCCATCATGAGAAATAAATGGTTGATTTGCCCGCAGGTCATATGTCAACCTTGTTTCCTTTTTTTTATTGATTTGGTATGTATATATATCATGGACATTATACCAATTAGGGTTATCATCAGAAAGTTTAGAATAAATAATTTCATTTTTCCCGGGAACCCAACTTACTGTAGAATTTACACCGGAAACTATTTCTTTTTCCTTGTTAGTTGACAAATCATAAAGATAAACTCCGGCTATACCGAAATAATCATTATTCTTGTTTGATATATAAACAAATTTTTTACCATCCGGTGAATATTGGGGATAAAAATTTCCGAATCCGATTCCTGAAATAATTTTCCCTTCCACAGAATCGGAAAGTACCTTTTGCATTCTTTCACGATAACTCTTTGTAACAAAATTTTTCCATTCAGAATAAATTTCATTACCATTTTTCCCCAGCACATCTTTAAAAGCAGCATCAATGGTAAATACTCCCATTTTCCCAAGTGCACGGCTTATTTTTTCAAGTTTATCTTCACCATATTTTTGTGATATATATCGGGTTAAAGCAAACCCCGAATTATAGACGGATTCGTTTCCAAGGCTTGTTTTATCAAACTCTCCCATTTGGTTCCAAGTTAACATATTACCATTAAGAGCATAACTACGCAACACCATATCTCTGTGTGTATCCCAATTATCATAATTAAATTCTTTCCTCATATACTGAGCAGTGCCTTCAGCAAACCATGAAGGTACGTTTACACCTGCGATAGGATAAGATATAATAACATTTGGATAACCATAAAGAATATCTGGGCGTCGTTCATCTTCATAATTTAACAATTGTAAAAAAAATGCCGGTACAGTTCTCGGCATTTTTAGTGCTGATTGGATCTGCACCATATGGGTAGTTTCATGCGAAATAACATTTCTAAGCCAATTATGAGCTCCCCTTAGGTCAAAATCCAAGGCACTTGTCCATATTTCTATTTTATTATCAAAGAAGTAAGTAGCCCCATTAGAATAATCATCTATATCTTTAATAACATAATGAATTGTCCCTGGGTTATAATCATAGAGTGATTCCAATACCGGTATCACCTCATCTGCAATTTTTGCTACAACACGAGCAGTACGTTCAGCTCCGTCATGGAAATGGACTTCACAATATTTGCCTTTAATTGTATACCATTTTAATTCAGGATGAAAATCAGTAAACTGAGCAAAAGTACTTGCATTATATCCTATTGTTAGAAGTATTAGAATAATTATTTTTCGCATGAATTACATTTTATTAAAGTTTATCAATTAGTTGAAAAGAAGAAGCAAAAAGATGCTATATTACCTTACAACAGCTATTTTAATGAAATTAGTTTCTGTTTTGCCATCAATTCCGGTTGCTTGAACTCTAGCAATATATACACCGCTTTGAATTTTACTCACATTCCAAGTAGTTTCATTATCCAGTCCTCCATGAGCAAAGTCTTTTAAGGAAGCTACATAATCACCTGCTAAATCAAAAATCTTAATATCAATTTGTGAATCTTCAGATACAAAATATCTAATTTTTGTTTCTGTACCATAAACAGGGTTCGGATAATTATAAGCTCTGTTTGAAGGGAAAAATTGATTTATGATATTTAAATTTTGAGCAGAATTGATAAAAGATGAATTAAAGCTATTTCCATATTCTTCACTCCAAAATATTTTTCCTTCATCAGCGCCTAAGTTCCAAGAGGATAAATTATCTTGGGAATTAATAACTGCAAGCGATAATTTTCCGTTTTCATCAAACAGAGCGGGTGTAGTTATCAGAGTTTTTCCAACAGTAATTGGGAAACCCGGCACCGGTTTGCCAGTAGTTCCATCTAATGCGAAAATTCTTCCATCAAAGGTAGAAGCAATTAATTCTGAATTGCCATCACCATAAAAATCAGCAGTAACCGGAGTTCCTGTAAATCCGATTTCACTTGGGTCTTCAAAAGAAAAATTATCGGCACTAGCGCCTTGTAAATTAACCGCACTGATATTATTGCCGTTTGTAAATACGATATAATTTCCACCATTTTGCTTTAAATCCGCTAAAGCAAAAGAACTAATAGAATATTGAGAAGAAAAGTTAAATTGATGTATTAAATTACCGTTACTAAATATATTAAAATTATTTCCTGACAATAGTAGAATTTCTACCTCATTGCCATTATTATCTTTTGTTAAAGCCATTTGGGTTAGGTAGCCGGATTTAATATAATTTTTATATCCTTCATTATCGTATATAATTGCCAAAGGTGCATTATTCGGATAATTCTGAGTAGATGTGCCTATAAAATTACCTCCAAATGAATAAAAATTGTTATCAGAGCAGATATACGAAACTGAAATAAATCCTTTTCCCGAACTATCAACTGAAATTAATGTTGGATTTATATCCGGAAGTGAGCCAAGTGAAAATAATTTTATATATCCATAAGAAGTACCAACTAAAATTTCAGGTTTAGATGAATTAGGTTCATAAATTACAGGAGGTGCTGAAATAATTCCGCCGATATTAACTGACCCGATATAATTATTTGATCCATTATCAATATATACATTAAGCAAAGAATCTTTTACACCTATAATATATTCAGTATTATTAAAAACAATCGAAGCAGTTTTAAATGTGGAAAAATTTTGTATATTTTTTAATATATTTCCAAGACTATCAATAATGTTAAGGTTCCCTGATGAAACAATATTGAAGTTAACTCCATTTTTTTTTTGAATTACGTTTATGAAATTATTATTAGCAGAAATATTTAACTGCTTTGAGAAAATTGGTTTAATTAAGGAATCACCATAAGTAATTCGAAAATTCATTTTGTCCGAAGATTGCGAAAAATTTGAAATAGTTATCAAACTATTTGCTCCTGAATTTGCATTACTGCTTGGACGAGAATCTTTAGAAAAAATATTTTTATATAAAGTCGCTGAATTATTAGAGTACCAATAATCCTGAAACGAACCT
>JAJXTM010000170.1 GCA_021783875.1 Bacteroidota bacterium | reverse complement strand
TTAGTACAATCAGGTAAACCAGTTGGAGTTTTTAAAACCCATTTTAATGCACCAAGAGTTATCATATCTAATGCAATGCTAGTACCCAAATGGGCTACATGGGAAGAATTCAGGAAATTAGAACAATTAGGTCTAACTATGTTTGGACAAATGACAGCGGGAAGTTGGATTTATATTGGGTCTCAAGGCATTTTGCAAGGTACATATGAAACTTTCGCAGAATGCGGAAGAAAATATTTTAACGGCGATTTAAGAGGAAAATTTATATTAACTTCTGGGCTAGGGGGAATGGGAGGAGCTCAGCCACTTGCTGCTACAATGAATGGAGCAGTTTTTCTAGGTATTGATGTAGATAAAAATCGTATTCAAAAAAGATTAGATACAGGATATATTGATTTGATCTCTGAAGATCTTGATCATGCTCTTGAGATTATATTATTAGCAAAGTCAGAAAAGAAGGCATTATCTGTAGGATTAGTCGGCAATGCAGGAGAAATATTACCCGCGATTTTAGCTAAGAAAATTATTCCAGATATTTTAACAGATCAAACCTCAGCGCATGATACCTTAAATGGTTATGTTCCAATGCGACTAAAATTCGAAGATGCACTAAAGCTAAGGGAAAGTAATCCGAATGAATATATTAAATTAGCAAAGTCAACAATTGTTACTCATGTTTCAGCAATGCTAGAGTTTCAAAAACGTGGTGCAATAACTTTTGATTACGGGAATAATATCCGTGGTGAAGCAAAGGAAAATGGTTTAAAAAATGCTTTTGATTTTCCGGGATTTGTTCCTGAATTTATCAGACCTTTGTTTTGTGACGGGAAAGGACCATTCCGTTGGGCTGCTTTATCTGGTGATCCAAAGGATATTTATACCACAGATAAGGCTATAATAGACGCATTCCCGGAAAATATATCTCTCCGTAATTGGATAAAAATGGCACAGGAGAAAGTTCGTTTTCAAGGATTACCCGCACGTATATGTTGGCTTGGATATGGTGAGCGAGCAAAAATGGGTAAAATATTTAATGATCTTGTTGCAAATAAGAAGGTTAGCGCACCGATTGTTATCGGAAGAGATCACCTTGACTGCGGATCAGTGGCATCTCCGAATAGAGAAACTGAAGCGATGCTAGACGGAAGTGATGCAATAGCTGATTGGCCTATTTTAAATGTATTATTGAATACTATCGGAGGAGCAAGCTGGGTTTCAGTTCACCATGGAGGGGGGGTAGGAATTGGAAATTCCATACATGCCGGAATGGTAATTGTCGCAGATGGTACCAAAGAAGCAGAGATCCGATTAGAAAGAGTATTAACCTATGATCCAGGAATGGGGATTATTAGACATGCAGATGCAGGATATGAAAGAGCAATTAACAATTCACTAGAACATGGTATTAATATTCCTATGTTGAGGGTTTAAAATTGATATTTATAAAATTATTGATAGAAAGGAATAATTAATGAAAGTTAAAGTTTTAATCGCAGATAAGTTTCCAGAGCGATATATCCAAGAGCTCAAAGATTACGAGTTAGAAGTTATTTATTTGCCGAAACTTGGTGAAAATGATCTTCCGCAAGCTGCAAAAGAAGTCGATATACTAGTTGTTCGTTCTACAAATGTTACTTCTGAGGCAATTGAAAATAGCATAAGATTAAATTTAATTATTCGAGCAGGTGCAGGTGTAAATAACATAAATATTTCGGCTGCTAATAAGAAGGGGATATATGTTGCAAACTGTCCGGGAATGAATTCCATTGCTGTGGCAGAATTAGCAATTGGTTTAATGATATCTCTTGATAGGAGAATACCAGATAATGTTATTGATTTTCGAAACGGTAAATGGAATAAAGGAGAATATTCAAAAGCTGAAGGATTATACGGGAAAACTCTTGGTATAATTGGGGTAGGAAATATAGGTAAAGAAGTTGCGAAGAGAGCAGTTGCATTAGGAATGAATGTTTACGGTAAGGATATATCAAGAATAGAGGGTGTAGCTATCAAAGATTTCTCAGAAATGGATCAACTACTTCCCCTTTGCGACATCGTTACATTGCACTTGCCCGCTACTCCTCAAACAAAAGGATTATTTAACAAGAAATTATTTGGATTTATGAAACCAAATTCGTTCCTGATAAATACTGCAAGAGCCGATTTAATTGATCAGGAAGCATTGCTTGAAGCCATAAAAGAAAAGAATATCCGTGTTGCAATGGATGTAATTAAAAATGAGCCGGAAGAAAAATCAGCAAATATAAAATCACCCCTTCAATCAATACCGAATATATATATAACGCATCATATTGGAGCATCAACAGAACAAGCTCAAAATGCAGTTGCTTCGGAGACAATTAGGATTATAAAAGATTTCGTCAGTAGCGGGATAATTGCACATTGGGTAAATCGATCTAAGATATCAGACGCACATTATCAGTTAGTAGTAAAACATTACGACAAACCCGGAGTACTTGCATCTATTATGAGCATAATCCGAGATAGACAAATTAATATTGAAGAGATTGAGAATATTATTTTTGATGGCGGAGTAGTGGCATGCTGCACAATGAAATTAAAATCAGAAGTAACTACGGAGATGATAAAATTGATGAATGAAAATCCTGATGTTTTAAGTGTATCACATATTGCAATATAGAAATGTCTTCTAAATAAGTTTTAATTCAATGAGGTCATTAATTATACCCTTTAAAAACGGAAGTTGAAGAATAAAATTAATTCCCTCAACATCTTCTTCTTTCAAATTAAAAATAAAAGAAGAAATATTCTCTTGAATATAGTCTCTAGTTAACTGTGAGAAGTCTTTCCCAAAATTATTCATTTCAATTATATCATATACTGAATCATTAGCTCCATCAAAATCATTGTTCAGTTTATCAATATTATTGCTGGACAAAGATGCAAAAACATAATTAACAAATGGTACAGAAAACGCATCTACAAATTCTTCAGAGAAGCTTAACCCTTTAGAATATCTTTCATTTATAAAGTTATCATTTCCGATTAGTAAAGAATTCTTTGACTTTATAAATGATATATCTGATGAAATTTTCAGATCAATGGTTGATTCGTATATTTCATCAAATAAAATTTTTGCAAGCATCACGTCAACAGACGACACATCGCCAAGAGTATAAAATTCTTTAATATTTTTTTCATTTGAATTGAAGTAAATGTAAGAATTGCAAAGAGAGCCTTCGAAGGATATGCCAAAAGATTTAGATACGAATAGATTACTTTTCTTAATTAAATCCGTTGTTGGAATAAGTCCTATTGAATTGATTTCCTTAGAAATTTTTTCAGAGATTAATGATGATTGCAAGAATGATATTTCGTATTTGCTATTTTTAAGAAGTAATTCAGCAATAGAGATGGAGTATAAATTATTTGGTATAAACAGTTTCATTATGTTTGATTTCAAAAATTAAGGGCATAAATATATTATGCCCTTAAAATATTGAACAAAGAAATCGAGTTAAGGAAGTTTTGATTTAATTCTTGCAGCTTTACCGGAAAGATTTCTAAGGTAGAATAATTTAGCTCTTCTTACGCCGCCTTCTTTTAGCAATTCAACTTTCGCAATTTTGGGTGAATGATAAGGAAAAATTCTTTCAACACCAACACCACTAGCAACTTTTCTTACAGTAAATGTTTTTGTTGCTCCGGCGCCTCTTATATTTATTACATCACCTTCAAAAGGCTGAATTCTTTCTTTATCGCCTTCAATAACTCTAACGTGAACTCTTATATGATCGCCTGGATTAAATTTCGGAACATCACCTTTAATTTGATCAGGCAAAATATTATTTACATCAACCATTTTATTCTCCACTAACTAATTATTTAAATTTTTCCATTTATCTGTTAAGACCTTGGATTGCTCTTTTTTCCACTTCTTAATTTCTTTTTCATTACCTGAAAGTAAAACTTTAGGAACTTTCATACCTCTGAAGTCAGCCGGACGAGTATAATAAGGGGCTTCAATAATTTCTTCATCCTGAAATGAATCATTCAATGCTGATTCACTATCATTTAGCACACCCGGGATCAAACGAACTACTGAGTCAATAATGATTAAAGCCGGCAATTCACCACCGGTCAGCACATAATTACCTATAGATATTTCTTCAGTAGCAAATTTTTGCCGAACCCTATCATCAATTTCCTTATAATGCCCTGCTAAAATCATAATATTTTCAGCAAGAGAAAGTTTATTTGCAGTTTTTTGATCAAATAATTTTCCTTTTGGAGATGTAAAAATTATATGATCATACTTTCTCTCCGATAAAAGTTTTTCAATACATTCGAAAAAAGGTTCGGGTTTAAGCACCATTCCCGGACCGCCGCCGAAAGGCTTATCATCAATTTGTTTATGTTTATTAAAAGCATAATCTCTAAGATTATGAATAAAGATAATTATTTTGCTTTTATCTTGTGCTCTTTTAATAATGCTTGTATTAAGGGGACTTAAAAGAAGTTCTGGTACTGCTGAAATTAAGTCAATCCTCATCATATAAACTATCTCCGGCTTTTAGAATTAAAATTTTATTTTTTGAATCATAGCTTTCAAAAAAATCAAGAGCCGCAGGGATTAAAATTTCTTTTCCTTTGCTCTGAATTACATAAACATCATTTGCCGGATAAGTAAGAACATCAGTAATTATCCCAAACTCCGAATTATTTCTGTAAACCTTACTGCCAATAAGATCATGAATAAAAATGTGATTTTCCGGCAGTTTAACAAGATTCTCTTCATCAACAAAAATATTTCTGCCGATTAGAATTTTTACATCGTCCGGAGTATTAAAATTTTTAAATTTTAATAATATATTATTATTATTCTTAATTGCTTTCTCAACAAAAAATACCTTTTTATCGTCAAAAAAATCAATAAAAACTTTATTAAGAATTAAAAATCGATTAGGATAATCAGAAAAAGAAAAGATTTTAACAAATCCTTTTTTTCCATAAACCGAATCAATTTTTGCAATTAGAAAATAATCATTCACTGAAAATTAGAATTAGCACCTAATCCAGAATTTCCAATATAGCTCTTTTACCTTCCTTTGCAGCAATGGCAGTAAGCAAAGTTCTCATAGCTTGAGCAGTTTTTCCTTGTTTACCAATAACTTTTCCAACGTCATTGGCTTGTACTTTCAAAGAAAGTACAACTTTGTTTTCCTCGGGAGTTTTCTCTTCAAGTACAACACCCTCTGGATTATCAACCAGATGTTTGGCAATAAATTCGATGAATTCTTTCATAGAAAGAAGCCTCCTATATATTCAGCATGGGAGCTATTTGAAATAATGTACAGAAATACAAATGAGTAAGATAAAATCTTTATTCAGCTGTATTTTCTTCAGAAGCAGCACCCTTTACTTCTGCTGTACTGTTAACAATATTTTCAACTTCAGATTTCGAACCACTTGTTTCTTTTGAAATTTGTTGATTCTTTGCCTTCTTTTTTGAAGAAGAGTTCACAAGTTTAGCCTCACGCAACTTTGCCCATTTATCTAGCTCAGCTGCCATAGTGTCTTCAGAAACACCTCGCCGCAATAATTCCTTTTTTAGAATTATTCCTTTTTGCCTTAATAAACTTTTTACTGTATCAGTAGGCTGAGCACCTACACCCAGCCAATAAAGAGCACGCTCTTCCTTAATTTCTAAAGTAGCTGGATCTGTCAAAGGATTGTATAATCCAATTGACTCAATAAACTTTCCGTCTCTCGGCGATCTTGAGTCAGCAGCAACAACCTTATAAATCGGTTGTTTCTTCTTTCCCATTCTTCTTAATCTTAACTTTACTGCCAAATTATTTGAACCTCCAAATATATTTCTCTTTTCAATTAAACTTAAAGTTTTTTAATGAATTTCCAAAACCATTTTTT
>JAJXTM010000169.1 GCA_021783875.1 Bacteroidota bacterium | reverse complement strand
TTAATTGCATTCTTTGGAAGCAAAAAAAACGAAATTGTCCCTGTCCAAATTGAAAAAGCTTCAATCAGAACTATTACTCAAAGTGTTACTGCTACAGGAACTCTCGATCCTGAATTCAAGGTTGTTATTACTCCTGAAGTTACGGGCGAAATAGTTGAATTACCGGTTAAAGAGGGGGATTTTGTCCAAAAAGGCCAACTGCTGATTAAGATAAAATCTGATGCCTATCGTGCTCAGGTTCAACAATCTGAAGCTAGCCTTCTTTCAGCCAAAGCTACTTTGTCAATGAATAAAGCTCAGCTTGATAAAGTTACTTCTGATTATAAAAGATCTAAAGAACTAAGGGCAAAAAATTTAGCTAGTGAATCTGACTTAGAAACAGCTAAAAGTGCTTTTCTTTCAGCCAAAGGTGCCTATGAAGCTGCTCAAGCTCAAATTTCACAGATGGAGGCAGCTTTGAAAGTTCAATTAGATCAATTAAGTAAGACAACAATTTATTCTCCTATGACCGGGACAGTTAGTCAATTGAATGTTGAACTCGGCGAAAGAGTCTTGGGAAGCGGATTTAGTCAGGGTACAAATGTTATGACCGTTTCAGATCTAAAAAGTATGTTAGCTGTAGTTGATGTTGATGAAAATGATGTAGTATTAGTATCAGTGGGAGATACTGCTAGAATTAAAATTGATGCTTTCGGAGATAAAGAATTTAGAGGTATAGTCTATCAAATAGGTAATAGTGCTCAAACAACAGGCACCTCTACCCAAGATCAGGTTGTAAACTTTGAAGTTAAGTTGAAATTTTTAGATTTTGACGATAAATTTAGACCTGGTATGTCTTGCAATGCAAGAATTGAGACCAAAACTCTACAGAATGTTCTAAGTGTTCCTATACAGAGTGTTACTGCAAGAAGCAACATGCCGGATCTGACCAAGCCTGATAATAATAATCAAACTAAGAAGAAAGATATTGGAAATAAGATACAGGAAATTGTCTTTGTCGTAAATAACAATAAAGTTAAAACTGTAAATGTTAAAACTGGTATCAGTGATGATAACTATATTCAAGTTATTAATGGGCTAAACCCGGGACAGGAAATTGTGACTGGAAGTTATAAGGCTATATCGACTGACTTGCATGATGGGTCTGATGTTAAAATAGAAGATAAAAACAAAATAACTTCGACTCATTAAAAGTTAAAATGGAAAAAAGATGAACATAATCTATATTGAACATATTGCTAAAGTTTATCAAGTTGGTTCGGAAGAAGTTCACGCTCTTCGAGATATTTCACTGACAATTGATAAAAATGAATATGTTGCTATTATGGGACCTTCCGGATCAGGCAAGTCTACTTTAATGAATATGCTTGGTTGTCTGGATACTCCAACTTCCGGGAAATATGATTTTACGGGCGTAAGTGTCAGTCAGATGACTGATAATGACTTGGCTAAAATTAGAAACAAAGAAATAGGTTTTGTATTTCAAACATTTAATTTATTAGCAAGATCCGATGCGCTGCATAACGTCGAACTTCCCTTAATATATGCCGGAGTACCTTCTGCTGAAAGGCATGAAAGGGCTGAACAAGCCTTAATAGATGTTGGCTTAAAAGAAAGAATGCATCATAAGCCAAATGAACTTTCCGGCGGTCAAAGACAAAGAGTAGCTGTAGCTAGAGCTATTGTGACTCGTCCTTCAATAATCCTTGCAGACGAACCTACGGGTAACCTTGACTCAAAGACCGGAGAGGAAATTATGATATTGTTCAATGAAATATATGAAAAAGGAAATACTATAATCCTTGTTACCCATGAAGAATATATTGCTGAACATGCCGCAAGGATTATTAGAATAAAAGACGGAAGGGTAGAATCAGATTCTCCCGTAGAAAATAGATATATCCCTAAACCGAGATTTCAATCGTAATATTTATATTCCAGGACTAAATTATGTCAAAGTTAGCTTTTTTATCTTTTGAAATTAAAGAAAGCTTTTTGATCGCTATTAGAGCTATTAGAGCAAATAAAATACGCTCCGCATTAACAATGCTTGGTATTTTTATTGGAATAACTGTAGTTGTTCTAATGACCACTGCGATAAAAGGAATTGACAACTCGTTTCAAAAGGGAATTAGTGCCCTTGGTTCAGATGTTCTTTATATTTCTAAATGGCAATGGTTTTCAAATACGGACTGGTGGAAAATGAGAAACCGCCGTCAAATTACAATGGAAGAATTTCAAAAATATAAATCAATGGCAAAACTGCCTCTAGCAGTTGCACCTACTACAGCTACTAATCAAAACCTAAAATATAAATCAAATAGTGTCAATAGCGTTTTTGTTACTGGTTCAGATGCTGATTATATAAAAACTACGAATTTTACTTTTGATCAAGGACGATTCTTTACTGAAATTGAAAGTAATGGTGCTAGAAATGTTGTCGTTTTAGGAAATACAGTCGCAAGTAATTTGTTCCCTCACGGCAATGCTGTAGGCAATGATATTAAAATCGGTCCTGTATCCTATCGTGTTGTGGGAGTATTGTCAGTTCAAGGAAGTTTTATTCTTGGTAGTTTTAATCCCGATAATCAGGCTTATGTTCCAATTGGTACTATTTTTAAATATTTTCAGGATGAACGACACCAAAGTATAACAATTAATATCAGGGCTGCAAGTCCAGCTCTATTAGAAGATACTAAAGATGAGGCAGAAGGAATATTCAGAAAAGTTCGAGGTCTGAGTTTCAACCAACCAAGTGATTTTTCTATTAATCAACAGGAAGCTCTTATAGATAATTATAATAAAGTAGTTGGTGTTATTCAGATTGCTGGTTTATTTATTACAGGTCTTTCTTTGTTTGTCGGCGCAATTGGTATTATGAATATTATGTTTGTTTCAGTTAGAGAAAGGACAAAGGAAATTGGTCTACGGAAGGCTATTGGAGCAAGAAAAAGTGCAATTTTAGCTCAATTCCTTTTGGAATCTGCAATCATTTGTCTTGTCGGAGGAATTATAGGGTTAATTGCTGCTATTTTATTAAGTTTTCTTGTCAATCAGTTTATTCCAACATCTATACAATATAGTGTTGTAATATTGGCTATCGTTGTTTCTTTAATAACTGGTCTTATTTCTGGATTTGCTCCTGCTTACACAGCAGCCAAAATGGACCCAGTAGAAGCGTTGAGGTTTGAGTAAATGAAATTAAGCGAAACAATAGCTATTTCCTTACAATCTATCAAAGGTAATAAATTAAGGACGATGTTGACTATACTTGGCGTAGTTGTAGGAATTTTCTCGATTATTGTTATAATGACAATTATTACAATGTTGCAAAACAGCATCCAAAATGGGTTTTCACAGCTAAGTCAAAATACCTTCCAAATTCAAAAATTTCCTGCTATTATGTCTGGGGGACCGGGAGCATGGCTAAAATATAGGAATAGACCTGATATTACTCTTGATGAATATTATCGATTAAAAGGGATGCTTACCGAAGCTCAATATGTCGGAGCAGAACAATGGACTCAAGGGAAAGTGGTAAAATTCGGAAATAAAGAAACTAATCCTAATATTTCGATTTCAGGTATAACAGCTGACGCTTTCAAAACAAATAATTATTCTTTAAATGAAGGCAGGGAAATTAGAGATCTTGATGTAAATTATTCTAATGATGTCTGTGTTATCGGTCAGGATATCGTAACTAAATTATTCTCAAATATTGATCCGCTTGGTCAAATAATAAGGGTTGATGGCCTTCCTTTGACGGTTATCGGTGTTTTAGACAAGCAGCCTTCTCTTTTTGGTTCAAGTCAAGATAGCTTTATTCTTATGCCTATTTCAACTTTCCAGTCAAAATACGGAAAATATGGGAAAAGTATAAATATTACTGTTATGTCATATTCAAATGCTGACTATAATAATGTTATGGATGCTGCAATTGGCTACATGAGAACGATTAGAAAAGTCGAACCTGGAAAAGAAAATGACTTTGACATTTATAGCAATGATTCAATAATTGGGCAAATAAATAATATAACATCCGGTGTGAAAATTGGAGCCATGGCTGTCTCTATAATTGCATTAATTGCTGCAGGCGTCGGAATTATGAATATTATGCTTGTATCTGTAACAGAAAGAACAAGAGAAATAGGTATTCGTAAAGCAATCGGGGCAAGACGTTCAACTATATTAGCTCAATTTCTTGTGGAAGCTATTACATTATGCCTAATTGGAGGTCTAATTGGCATTGCTCTTGGTGTCGGTGTGGGTAATCTCGCAGGTTCTCAATTAAATGCACAGTTAGCAGTCCCAATAGATTGGGTTCTAATTGGCTTTTCGCTTTGTATTTTAGTCGGAATTATCTTTGGTACTTATCCGGCTTATAAAGCAGCAAATATGGATCCAATCGAAGCTCTTAGATACGAATAAGTTTAGCTATATTGTTAATGGACTTGATAAATGAAAGATGTAAATTTAGATTTGAAATTCATAAAACTAAATTCTTCTTTTGAAATTAAATTCATTATTAATTTTAATAACAATAATTTTTTCTGCCGCTGAAATCTTATTAGCACAGCAAAAGTATTATTCAACATTTGTAACTGATACAATTCAAATAAATTTTGATAACCATTATAAATTATCAAAACCTGTTATTATTCCATTCTCAGAAACTATCTCGCTTAAAAAAAAAATATTATCTCCAAAAGATTATATTATATCTTATAAGAATGCATCGTTTAGCTTATCCGATAGCTTGCCTTATTCGGTCTTTGATACTTTAATAGTAACCTACGAAACAATTTCACTTTATTTAAAGAATGAATACAAAAACAGAATTTTATTATATCAGTTTGATAAAGAGAGCGGAGAAGCCTTAAGGTTTTTGCACAATGACGATGAGACAATAAATAGTCAATCTATTTTTGGAAACGGTATAGAAAAAAGCGGTACTATAGTAAGAGGATTTTCAATAGGGACAAACCAGGACTTTTCTTTAAATAGTGGCTTGCGTCTTCAATTGTCAGGAAAGTTAACTAACAATATCGACTTTGTTGCAGCACTTACCGATCAAAATTCTCCGATCCAACCTGAAGGTAATACTGCGACTCTTGACCAATTAGATAATGTTTTTATTCAATTAAAACACCCTAACTTAACAGCTACTTTCGGTGATTATCAATTAAAACAACAATATGGAGAATTTGGCTTGATTGATAGAAAACTTCAGGGATTGCTTGGTGAATTTAATTATGGAAATGAAAAGGGGTATATCGCAGTCGCAAGTTCCCAAGGGAAATATAATAATAATAGCTTTACTGGATCAGATGGAGTACAAGGTCCATATATACTTAATGGGTCAAATAACGAAAGAAATATTATTATAATAGCCGGAACAGAGAAGGTTTACCTGGATGGCATTCTTATGAAAAGAGGAGAAAGTAATGATTATACTATAGATTACGCGAATGCTCAAATTACTTTTACACCTAATAGATTGATAACTTCAGCAAGTAGAATTTCTGTTGATTTCCAGTATTCTGATAGAATGTTTGCCAGAACTTTTTTCGGAGCTGGATTTGAGTCAACGTTATTTAATAAAAAACTTAATATAAAATTTCAATATTTAAGAGAAGGGGACAACCAGGACGCCCATATAGATATTTCCTTATCTGATTCTGATAAGGCAATTCTTGCTGCTGCGGGAAATGACCCGAATAAAGCAATTAAATCAGGAATTACTTTAGCTTTGCCGGATTCTTTAGGTCAAATCCACGGTTTATATCAACAAATAGATACTATAATAAACAATTCTTCTTATACGTATTATTTATATAAACCAGGAGGTGCTAACTCTTTATATAACATTGTATTCAGTTATGTCGGTTCACAACAGGGTGATTATTCGAATCAAAGTATCGGAGACTATAAATTTGTCGGAATAAAACAA
>JAJXTM010000168.1 GCA_021783875.1 Bacteroidota bacterium | reverse complement strand
AGGAATTATCCATTTTTCTTATGGGCATTTCTTCCAGATTCCGAGTTTTTCAAATCTATATGTAAACTCAAACTTCGTTGTACCTTTAGATGCCTCACTATCGTCAATTGTCGGAAATCCCGATTTGAAAGCACAGCAAACAGTAAAATATGAATTGGGATTACAGCAGGCACTCGCTTCCGATCTTTCATTAGATTTTACTCTTTATTACAGTGATATTAGGAACTTGCTTGGAATGGAAATAATTAATACTTATCAGGGCGTAAACTATGCAAGATTTGTTAATAGGGATTATGGAAATGTAAAAGGATTTATAGTTACTCTTGATAAAAGATTCTCAGATTTCTTTAGTGCAAAATTAGATTACACTTATCAAATTGCGGAAGGTGATGCTTCTGATCCGATGACAGTATTTTATAATAATCAAACAAGTCCGCCTATCGAAACAAATAAGACATTTGTTCCGCTTAACTGGGATCAGCGTTCTACATTAAATATATCTTTTAATTTTGGACAGGCTAATAATTGGAATGTCGGTTTAATATTTAATTATGGTTCCGGTTTTCCGTACACTGAAGATGTTAGAGTATCTCAAGGTTTGCGTTTTGAGAACGGAGGTATAAAACCTTCTACTTATAATGTGGATATGAGAGCCGAAAAATATTTCAAATTAAGCGGAATAGATTTGAATGCTTTTCTACTCGTTTATAATCTATTGGATATTAAAAATGAAGTTAACGTTAATTCAGCAAGTGGCAGAGCAAATATCGACTTATACACCAATCTTGCAGGTACACTTTACGGACTTAACACAATTCAGCAATACTTAAATGATCCTACAAGCTTCTCAACACCAAGGCAGGTTCGCATTGGTGTGCAGGTAGGATTTTAGATTAAACGATATGGAGAATTTAGAATGAAATACAAATTTTTAACATTGCTTTTTATACTGATTATCGGTGCTGAATTTGTTTCTGCCCAAATTGATCAAGGTACTGTTGATCCTCATATTCAGTTGTATCGCCAGGATCCTTACGGCAATTTTACATACCGCCGCCAAGGAATAATGGTTGGTAACAGAATCAATACTCTCTTTTATAACGATGGCGAAGTAGGTAAATGGGAATTTGCCCCCACAATTGAATGGCCGGCTGGCTCAGGACATAATTATTTAGACGGGCAGGCAATTTTGATCGGCGCAAGAGCTACAACACCAAGCGGTCAAAAAATTAATCCTATCATTTCTGCTTACAGAGAACAATATAGTCAAGATCCGGTTACCGGAACTCCATGGGGATTAGAGCCTGTTCCCGGATATTTTAATCCTAAAAATACATCTCCGGCAATTAATATTGACCCTACTTCATATCCTGATTCTTGGCCCGCAGCTCTCGGTTTGGACCCCTCATGGAATGGGAAATGGTATGGCTACTTTGGTAAAGGAGTTATGAATGCAGATTTTGAAACTTTTATGGTCTTAGATGACTCTCAAGATAAAAAGTTTACAAAAGCCCCATTCTTTTATTACCCGATTAAAAGTGATTCTAACCGCGCCGGACTTGGGCTAAGAGTTGAAGTTAGAGGATTTCAATGGTCTCATGTCTTGGCTGAAGATATAATTTTTTGGCACTATGATATTGTTAATCTCTCAGACTTTAATTATGACACTACTTCTTTTGGCTTTTACTCAGATCCGGGAATCGGGGGTGCTAACGCAACTGAACCGGGCAATAGTGCTTACTTTAATACTGCTTTGGATATTGCGTATTCGTGGGCTCCTGGAGGTATAGGTACTCCTGGTAACTGGAAAACAGGATATTTGGGCTATGCATATCTGGAAAGCCCGGGAAATCCGTTTGATGGTATTGATAATGACCAGGACGGAATGATTGATGAAAGAAGAGATGATAATATAGATAATAACCATAATTGGCAGACATTTACTGATTTGAATGGAAATGGGAAATGGGATCCCGGTGAACCATTAAATGATGATGTTGGTCGTGACGGACTTGGTCCTTGGGATCCGGGTTATCCTGGACCCGATGAAGGCGAAGGCGATGGCCTTCCTACGCATGGCGAACCTCATTTTGATGAAACTGATAAAGATGAGTCAGATCAAATTGGACTTACTGCTGTATCTATATACATTCTAGCCGATAAAGGCCCTACAGCAGGGTGGCCTAAGAATGATAACGTAATGTGGCAAAAAATGAATAATGGTTTTAGAGATACATTAGTACAGAATGTTAACATTAGTATGGTTTTCGCTTCAGGTCCATTCCCTTTGAAAAAAGGTTTGAGAGAAAGATTCTCTTTAGCTATTGTTATGGGTAATGATGTAAATAACTTATTGTTCAATAAAGAAACAGTTCAGCAAATTTATAATGCAAATTATAATTTTTCTAAACCTCCATATACCCCTACTGTTCATGCAGTTGCCGGTAATAAAAAAGTTTTCTTGTACTGGGACAGCAAAGCCGAATTGTCCAGAGATCCTTATCTCGGCTTTGAAAATAATGATCCTAAACAAGGATATAAAAAATCTTTCGAAGGTTATACAATTTATAGAAGTCTTGATGCCCAATTTAATGACGTTAAATTAATTACTGACTCGCAAGGCGAGCCGAAATATTGGAAACCAATTGCACAATTTGATTTGGTCGATTCTATTTCTGGACCTGATCCTGTTGGTATTAACGGAGCACATTTTTGGAGAGGCAGCAATACCGGGCTTCAACATTCTTTTGTCGATACTACCGTAGAAAATGGGAAGACATATTATTATGCCGTATGCTCATATTCAAAGGGAGATCCGAATAAAGGTACCACGGGTTTACAGCCGACCGAATGCTCAAAAATCATTCGCCAGGATTATGCAGGTAATATTACATTCATAGATATAAATTGTGCTGTAGAAATTCCTAACGCCCCAGTGGCAGGATATGTTCCTCCGCAAATAATTGGCAATTTAAACAATGTAACCCAAGGTATCGGCACAGGATCAATTGCAGCTCAAGTTTTGAATCCCCAAACCATTTATGATGGTGCAAAATATACAATTCAGTTTGCATCGCAAGGTACATTCCCAAATTATAAGACTTCAACTTATAATGTATTAAGATCTTATAACGGTGTCGATACAACTATTGAAACAGGTATGGATGCCACTGTATTCGGTCCTACAATTTTTAGCCCGCCTTTTGACGGAATGGTTTTTTCATTTAAAAATGACACAACAGTTGCAATAAATGACTCGCTAACCGGCTGGTACGTAGGAAAAAGCAATCTTAATATTAGCGTAGTGCCCGATAACACTTCGGCTAATTTGGATATTGCATGGCCTGCGGATTACGAAATGGATTTCTTTGATCATACTGTTTCAACTACAAAACAGACGAAAATACCGATAGACTTTTCAGTGACAAATCTTGATACAGGCGATTCGGTCAATGTCGAAGTTATTGATAACGATCATTCAAAAACTTTAACGCTTGGCGATGATATCGTTTTTACTCAGCAGCTTGGAACTCTAACCAAATATACATGGAGAGTACATTATCAGCCGCCTCAAAATCCGGGGTTAACTCCTGTATATCCTCAAGCCGGAGATAAATTTAGAATTTATACGCTCAAACCTTTTGCAACAGGAGATAATTTTACTTTCGTAACAAAAGCAGCCGCAGTAAATAATTCTACTGCAAATAAATCTCTTTCAGCAATTTCGGTTGTTCCTAACCCCTATATAGCAGCAGCTTCATGGGAACCGAGTACAAGGTTTTCTACTGGTCGTGGAGATAGACTGATTAATTTTATAAATCTTCCTGCTAAATGCACAATTAGGATTTATACGATGTCAGGAGCTTTGGTAAAAACATTATATAAAGATAATTCAAACCTAGTCAGCGGCGGTGCAATGCCCTGGAATCTTATAACAGATGATGGTATGGACATTGCCTACGGTGTTTATATTTTTCATGTGGATGCGCCCGGCATAGGTGAGTACATTGGCAAATTTGCGGTAATTAAGTAGCGGAGAAAAAAGATGAAAATGAAAGTTATATATATTCTATCGGCATTAGTCTTAATATCTACTATGACGTATTGCCAAAGTGATTTTGTGTCCAATGTTTCGAAGCGAGGAACTTCTGCGGCACCTTTTCTTGAAATTAGCGAGGGCGCTAAAGCAACTGCAATGGGTAGCGCCTTCGTTGCTATCTCTGATGATCAAAGCGCCTTTTTCTGGAATCCTGCTGGATTGGCAAAACTTGACGGTGTGGGCATTATCTTTGACCATACAAACTGGATTGCCGGAGTCGGTTATAATTATTTAGCTGCTTCATATAATCTCGGTGGAATGGGAACTGTCGGGTTTAGCTTTACTTCCTCTTCCTATGGTGATATGAAAGTAACTACTGTTGATCAACCTGAAGGTACCGGACAAATATTTAATGCATCTGATGTTGCATTTAGCTTGGGTTATGCTATAAATCTTACTGATAACTTCGCAATAGGATTTAATCCAAAAATAATTTATCAGTCTATTTGGGAAGCCAATGCAATGGGGTTTGCCATGGATTTAGGAGTGCAATATAAAACTCCGTTCGACGGAATTATGTTGGGCATGTCTATCTCTAATTTTGGTACAAAAATGCAGATGCAGGGTAATACTACTTTAGTAACTTATGTTCAGGATGCAACTACAACTGGTATAAATAATAAAATACCTGCAAATTTAAGCACTGATTACTGGTCACTTCCTTTAATCTTTAGAGTAGGATTAGCTTATAGTCCCATATCTACAGAAAAAAACAAACTTACATTCGCAGTTGATGCAATTCATCCAAGTGACAATTATGAAAGCATAAATGTCGGCGGTGAATATGTATTTGACGATATAATTGCTCTTAGAGGCGGTTATAAATCTTTGTTTTTATCTAATTCTGAAGAATCGTTTTCACTCGGATTTGGGTTAAAACAAATTTTATTGGGTAATGTTGCCGTCAAATTAGATTATGCTTATCAAAATTTCGGTAGATTAACTAATATTCAAAAATTCTCTATTGGAATTGCCTTTTAGAAATAGTTACTAGTAACTGACCGCATTACGGTTATTTATTTTGGTAATTTTTTTAATTAACCGGTTTGAGTAATACTCATTCCGGTTAATTTATTTTTGGGAAAACTTGAAAAATATTTATGTATGGGAATAATTTAGTATAATAAATAGGAAATATTTATGAGAAGAAATTACAAAAGTGTTTTGACGTTTTTTTTCTATTTGATTTTTATTTCAATTCAGTTATTTGCCGGCACTGGGAAAAAAGAATCCTCAATTAATATGAAAATTAAATCGCTTTTGGCTAAAATGACACTTGAAGAAAAAGTCGGTCAAATGACTCAATTGTCTATTCAGGCGTTTGCAAAAACGCATGGAACTTCTACTGAAAAATTTCAAGTTGATGATTCAAAGCTTAAAGAGGCAATTGAAAAATATCATATTGGCTCAATTTTAAATGTATATGATGTCGCACTTTCCGTTGATGATTGGAATAAGTTAATTTCAGATATTCAAGATGATGCTGTTAAAGATACTAGATTGAAGATCCCTATTCTTTATGGAATAGATGCGATACATGGTGCTACCTATACTATCGGGTCTACTTTGTTTCCGCAGGCAATTAATATGGCTGCGACATTTAATAAAGAATTAGTAAAAAAAGAAGGTGAAATTACTGCTTTGGAAGTCAGAGCATCGGGTATACCATGGATTTACTATCCCGTAATGGATTTAGGTCGGCAGCCGCTTTGGCCTCGTTTATGGGAAACTTTCGGTGAGGATGTTTATCTCGCTTCTCAAATGGGGAAAAATTATATTGAAGGAGCTCAAGGAAATGATATCGGTGCTCCTGATAAAGTAGGCACCTGCTTAAAGCATTTTGTAGGTTATAGCTTTCCCCTTGATGGT
>JAJXTM010000008.1 GCA_021783875.1 Bacteroidota bacterium | reverse complement strand
TCAACACGTAATTTTTGCATTTATATGTCCTTTCAATGAATTTAGAATAAATCCTAACAGCGTATTTGCTGAATTACCGACCTAATCGGTCGTCAGTATTAGGTTTTGCAATGCCTTTTACTATTTTAATTATTATAAAATTCTTCCGGTTTTGCCAAATTCCGGGCTTTTAATAATTCCCCAAATAAATAATGCGTCGACAACTACGCCTATTGTAACTGCTGTCCAAACGTTTCCTCTTTCATAGACATAAATATATATAGGGCACTTCTAAAAACTATATAAAATAAAGAAGAAGTCAAAGAAATATAGTTATATTAATAAAGCCAATAACAATAAAGAAGATGAGAATCTAAGCAATGAAAAAACAGACACAACCCGGATTTTTTGACGAAGAGAACAGGCTAGCTAAACTGACAAAGAAAAAAGATCCGTTAGTAAAATTGTCATTGAAGATTAAATGGGAAAAATTCAGACCGATAATAGAAAGAGCGATGAAAAAAGAGACCAGAGGATATGGGGGCCGGTCTCCTTATGATTATATAATGATGTGATGAACTGTACCCTTCTAAGTATACACAAAGCTAAACAACTTTTTGCATGTAAAAATATAATTTATTACTTTTAATTAATAATTTTCAGAGGGTTCTCCCCCGCCCCTGAAACAAAAATCCCGGTTGTTCCCTGACCGGACATTTTTTTTATATTATTTCTACAACAATGTTTTGTAACTAGTAATTTGCATAGGAATAATTTGCAACTTCTAATCTAGAATGCAATTCCAATTTATACATTATATTATGAATATGACTTTTGACTGTGAAGTTAGATACATTCAAAATTGTTCCTATATCTTTATTGCTAAGACCATTGCTGATATGTTTTATGATTTCATGCTCCCGTTTTGTTATTGTGGCAATTTCTTCCAGGTCTAATTTACCATCTTTAACCGCATACTCAATTATCTTTGAAAATAGTGTTTCGTTTTGTTCGCTTGGGAATACATTGGTGCCTGCTGCAACTTTTCGAATTGTCAAAAGGAAATCTTCAAACGATGCATCTTTTAAAATAAGACCAGAAACTCCTGATTTGACTAATTGATTTATTTCTTTTTGAATCGGAGCTATGTCCATTATGATAATTTTTGCTTCCGGAAAATCTTTCTTAGTCCCTTTTACAAAAGTAATATTATTCAGGCATCGCGAACCTATGCCTAAAAGTATTATGTTTGGTTTTAGGTTTTGAATTTTTATAACAATGATTTTATTATACTCCGGGATGGCAATGAATTTTATATCTTTCTGCTCTTTTAGCATTGAAATTATACCTTCTCTGAGAAGACGATTTTCTTCAATTAATAATATTCTAATTTTCTTCATGATAGAATTTATATTGCGGAAGGATGGTATTCAATCGATCTAAAGGACGAAAAAGGAACTAGATTTCTTTGGATGTATATTAAGAAGTTTTAGCTGCTACAATATTATTTGATTAGAATTTTAAGAATCCTTTTCTTTAAAACGATTTTAGGGCATAATAATATTAATGAGTTCTCAAAAATATTTCTCTTAAAATTAATTTTGTAATCGACAGGAATAATTGGCTGAATAAATAAAATGTTTTTATGTTTAATGATTTTATTCTGCCGAACTTCTTTTTGACTACATAATCAATTTTGTGCTTCAATTGTATAACGTATTCTTCCTCGGTGGAAGAAATTGTAACAAGTATCATTCTCCTATCTCTTAAGATATTTGCTTTATTTTATAATCGAATGTTCCGAAAAATTGTTTAATTTATCAAAAAATATTTCCGAAATAGCTTATTTATAAATACTTCCAGATATTTCTGGATGCTATTTACCATGGTCCCCATGATTACCATTATTCCCATGGTTATCTTGTTTATTGTGTTTTTCATTACTGTTTCCATGACCATTATCGTGCCTTTGCTGCTTTACCCAATTATTATGCTGTGGATGATTTTTATTCTCAAAGTATTTTGAATCCCGGCTGTCTCTTATCGGCTGCTGGTCATGACGATTTTTAAAATATCCATATTTTTCACTATTATACCGATCATGCAAATACGGTCTGTCTTCATTCATTACGACTTTATGACCATTATATAAATTATAATTTCCATATTTGTGGGGCAAATATGCTGAAGATCTCCAGATTCCTCCTGATTGATAATAATATCGATGCTGGGGAACAGAATAGTAAACGTCAATATCCGGTAAATAATAATATTGAACATTATCATAACCCACCGGCCCCCAAGCAGGCTGGCTATTTAAGTTAATGCCAATGTGAAATTGTATTTGGGCTTTTACCGGAACTGCTAGTATGAATAAAATTCCGGTTATTAAAATGGAAAAATATATTTTTTGCATTTTTTTTGTACTCCTTATAGCTAATAAATTATTCTAGCTAATTTTTAATATTTTTTATATACACACAAATAAGCTAAGTCAAAATATACGACTGCACAATAGCCCAAAGGGATGGGAAAGGGATTAAATCTTTTGATTGATTTGTAAATATTATTTCTTCCAAAGAGTGTATATTGCCCCATCCTGCAGCTGGGCAATCTTTACCATGTTAATACTTTCCCGCAATTCATTAATGGAAAATAAGAAATTCCGGCTGCTGTTATTGAACCATATAAGGCAGACTTTATCTTTTGAATCTTTTGAATCTTTTATAATTCTCCCCCTGGAATCAGATCTAACCATCTGCGGTGAATTATAATATGTTTTTGCGGGACTCCACTTCGCCGATTTATTTGCTAATATATATACGGCTTCAGGGACATTGCTATAAAATAAATATCCGGTTTCAAAATCTTTCTTTTTATTAAGATAACTAATTACGGGATTATCTTTCCATTCTTTGCTGCTGTATTCCCATCCTGACTGCTCCGCATAATTTTTGATTTTGTAATATGAATTCATAGTAGGATACTGCATCCACGCGACAATCGCTGTATAAATAATTCCGGATAATAATCTCCGGTTGAGATATCGTGATAACCATTTCTGAGCTTTATCAATGAATAGGGAAATAGTTAAGATTAAAGGGACATAAACAGGGGATAATAATCTATCTGCAATTTTATCATAGGCAGTTGTTGATGAGGAAATAACGATTATCCCAGAATAGAGTATAATGAATAAAATCAATGGACTTGTTTTAAATAATTTTAATTCATCTTTTCTTTTTAAATAAATTAAAGTAATTCCAGTTAAAATTCCTGCTGCTATTAATATAATTAGGATAACTAATTGGAGTCCGCTGATTTTAATAGAGAAAAACCAATTTAAGACTGTATTGAATAATAAAGAAATATTATCAGAAAGTGTATAAGATGAAGCAGCTCTTTGTCCGGCAAAAGTGCCTGATAATAAAATATTTCTTAATGCCCATACGCCGGCAGGTAAAACTGCAATAAGAACAAAAATGATAATATGCCGCATCCTTTCTTTGAAGTATACTCTGCTTAATGAAAGAATACTTATTGATCCGGCTAAAATAATTATTACTCCCACATAACGCGTAAGACATGCTAATGACACTGCAACGGAGAATAAAACCAGCGATTTAATATCTCCTTTGTCTAAGTATAAATCAAGGTATTTCAAATAAATAATAATGCACAAAATGAAAAAAGGTTCCGATAATGCAATTATAAAATTTTGAATAAATACGAAAGAAGTTAGAATTACAGCAGTTCCTGCTAAGGTTAAAGGAAAGGACTTCAAATTCTTTAATAAGAGCATACCTGCTAAGTATATTATAAGACCAAACAGGAAAGAATTTATATAAACTACAGAAATTAAAGGGTCTGCTGAAAATATAATCTTTATTAAAGCTAATAAAACCGGATAAAGCGGCGGCTGAAGTAAATAATTATAACCGTCATATCCGATAAAACCTTTTCCGTCCGTTAAGTGCCTTGCCACGGAGATATAATATACAGAGTCCGGCGATAATCCGATACCGAAGCTATTCGTAAGCAGAAAAATAAGAGATGCACCGAGAATACTTATTAAGGCAATCGGTAGTCTATATATTATTTTATTTTCAGTAAACATTAGATTAACGAAAAACTGTTATTGTTTTATTGTTTCAAGCTCTTTTACTTTATTTCATAAAATAAAGTAACGGTTAAAAAATGTGAATTCAATCGGACAAAGGGATGGAAAAGGAATTAAATCTATCGGATCAGCAGGTAATTAAAACAAGCTAACAATAGCGATCGCACCCGAAATAATAATCAAAATTCCGGCGATTCTATTGACCCACTCAAGCCCCTGCAGATCCAGCTTTTTTCTAAAAAGGGTAACCCCGGAGCTCAAAGAGAGAAACCATAAAAACGATCCTGTAAATACTCCTAAAACCAGCGCTAATCCGGAAAATTTATTGACTTCATTTCCTAACCCCAGGGCTGCAAATACAGCTATAAAAGCAAAAATAGTTAATGGGTTGGTCAGAGTTATCAAAATAGTGTAAAAGTAAGATCCTAGAAATCCGCTACTGTGTTTATGAAATTTAGGATCGGTCGGTTTTGCTCGATATGTCCTTACACCAAGGGAAAAAAGAAGTGTTCCCCCGATTAATCTTATCCATATTCGCTGTGATGAAACGGTGTTTGATATAAAAGAAAGTCCAAAAGCAGCAACACTTCCATAGAGCAAATCAGCCGTAGCAGCGCCGATACCTATAATTAAACCGCGCAGACGTCCCTCGGTAAGTGTTTTACGAATACACATTATTCCGACAGGTCCTATAGGTACTGCCATAGCAAATCCGATGACCATACCTTTTATATAAATAATTAACTCCATATTATCTTATTAGTTTAAAGCAATACTTATTGTCAGCGGAAATGCAGAAGTAATTTTTATAGGTGATGCGCTTTGTTCATGATGGTCTACTACCCAAGTACCTACAAAGTAACCGAGAGCTGCCCCGGCGAATGTATCCGATGCCCAATGTTGATCTTGGTAAACCCGGGAAATAACAGTAAGCACTGCAGGCAAATAAGCCAGCACTTTTAAAATTGGAGAATCAGCATTCCTCGAAAGGACAGTTGAAAGGATGAAGGCAACGGTGGAGTGTCCGCTGGGCATTGATTTATAATCCTGGTTAAATATTGATGAAAAGGGACGGAAAAAACTATTCCCCTGGTTTAAGTACGGTCTTGATCTGCCTATTACAAGTTTCAAAACAAAGGAAAGTGCACCGGCATAAAGTGAGGCTTGACCGATTTCATAAGCTATTTTTCTTGCACCGATATCATCAGTTATAAGAGAATATACCGCAAAACCGCCGAACAATATAATTGGGGAATATATTTCTCCGTAAACTCTTCCGGCCACAATCGGCGCCCCGTTGTAATAACTTTGATCTTTTAGCACATTTGTGCGAATCGGTTGATCTGCTAATGAAACTAAACAAGTTCCGGCTCCAATAAGACCGATATTAAGCCAATCCATTCCATCCCATTTAACCGGCATTTCAACAAAGTCAACAGTTTCTTTGCCGAATTGCGGGAAGGTATATTTTAATTGTGCGAATAACGAAGATTCGCAAATTATAAATATAAATAATGATAATAATAATTTGTTTTGCATACCATTACCTTTTTTTAGGGTGAGAATAACTCTGGGCACTTTTATTTAATGAATTTAAAATTTTCTATATAAAGCTGAACGAATAATTTCTGTTCTGTCCTAACTACATGATCGCTTGGATAATATTTAGAATATCTATCCGAGTAGTATGACACTTGTTGAATACCGACACTTAAATTTTTATAAAGTTGTACTGAAATACTCGGATTAAATAGAGCGATATAATTGTTTCCGGGAGTACCTGAATAGGTATGGAACCAATAATAATAACCGGTAATTGAAAAATTTATCCATCCGCCTAAGTTAAGAGTAGATTCCAGCATAGTATGAGCGCCGCCCCCGAACTCATAATCTCTGAACTGCGAAGTATCCGGTCCGCCCACCCTGCTGTTTCCGCCGAAAGGATCAAATACGAGATGAATATTAGTGTAAAGGTTATCGCTTTCGTTTAACTTTAATTTAGTAATCAGCCCACCGCCGAAGCCAAAAGTCCCCAATTCAAATGCCCTGTTATCCATGTAATCCCAATATTGGTATAATCCTGAAAGCATTTCTAAATTTCCATATTGCAAGTTCGTTCCTGTTAATATTCCAAATCCGTCGACAGCATCAACTACTTTTCTTCCGACACCAAAATTCAGATCTCCTCTGACTTTGAAATAATCATAAGGTTTACGGGAATTTTTCCAAATGGATTTCCGTAATCAAAATTAATATTGAATAATTCAGTCATTCCTCCGGTGCCAAAGCTCGAATTCTCATTTATCCAATGCGCTCCGGCAGCTACAGTAATATTTAGAGGTTCTTTCTGATTTTCTTCTTTATCTGTAACATGCAATAGTTTTCCCTGAAGAAGTCTTGCTGTAAACCTGACAGGATCTATAAGACCACCGGCAATTTCCCTAAAAATTCTTTCAGATCCGGTTGCCTGGTCATCTAAAACATTTGAGCTTAATCTATATAATATTTCGCCTACGAAAATTCCACCAAATGTTGTAGCAATCAGTGAATTACGCTCAGGAGTTCCGGTCTCTCCAAAAATTTTCCACATATAAGCTCCTAAAAAAGTCATTGGTGTTGATTCCCAAAAGTTATATCCATTAGCACGGGCGGAATTAAAGAATTCGGCTCCGCCATAGGGATGCAGCAACATATTAACACCGAATCTATCCGGCGCCCATATCCAACTTTGCCCCCAGGGAAAACCTGCTTTGAGATTACGTCCCCAGGATACAAAACCAACATGTGCCCAGTCATAATTTAGTATATATATATCAAGCATACTTGTTAAAACATTGGATGCAATAACTCCCACAATTGGTCTCCATAATGGCTGTACCGGATTATATGCCGAGTTGTCATTAAGCAAATCGCCGTACATGTTGTACTTCATAGTATCAGTTAAAGCGGTATTGATAGTATCTAATAAAGTTGTTCCATTCGGATTTACAATTAAATCGGAATATCGATTAATTTCACTCTTGGATAATTGCAGGCTTAACCAGGAATTTTTATGTGTTAGGGAATTATTGTCAATTTCGAAATTATTTTGTGCCTGAATATAGGCTGATATTAAAAGCAAAAAAAATAATATGTATAGTATTTTCATTTTATCTTTCCATGCATTATCCGATTGCTCGGCAGGTTTAGAATAAGAGAACAATTTTCATAACTATTCTCTCGTATAATTTAGAAGCTCAATAGTTTACTTATCATTATAAGATGTTAATTCTTTTAATGGTTTCCCCGGTTTATCCATATTTGAATTTTACCAAATGTTTGAATAAAAAATATGGAGAAGATCATAGCGCTTCAATCGGTCAAAGGGATGAAAATGGATCTAAACCTTTTGAGTGATAAGATAACCTTCAAAAACCGACTACATTGCCTACACCGCTTCGCAGTGCAAACCATACAAATTGAATAAATGGTTCATCAGGCTTGCGTGTAAATTTTATAACACCGATTTTCATTGCTCCGGTTTTATCGGGGACATTATTTCCTCTTATTATGAATGCCTTGGCAATAAAAGAAGATATTTGATTTAGAATCCCATTTCCTCGCCCGGTATTTTTATCAAGAAGTTCAACAGATAAGTTAGTATATGCTGCATGTAAAAAACCCGTCGCATTTCCCGAGTTAACATTTATTTTGTATGTCGCTGACTGGAGCATTCCGGATTTTATGAGATGATTTTCGGCAATCACAAGAAATTTATTTAGATCAGTCAAATCCATTTGACCTAATGAGCCGCTATAATTGAATGAAAGCCCGGGTGATACTAGCGGTATAGTCATGAGCAGTTTCATATTGCTCGTATTCATAAATTTTCCTTTTGCATGAATAACAATTGTATCGCGTCTCCCCGTATGATTAACAATTCCCTCTGCAAGCAGTTGTACTTTATCGAATGTTATCAAAGCTGCTTTTGAACCTATTGAATAACTCTCTCGGTAATCTAACCTGCTATTCATCAATTGCAGACTATCAATACGAAGTGTATCTTTCATTGAAGCTAATGCAAAATCCGGCATCAAAGGACTGGGGGAGTTTTTATCGAAGCTTTTGTTCATATTTACAAGTACGTCTATAGAAGAACCGCTTATATTAATTGAACGGACTCGAAATCCGTCTCCGGTAAGAAGTTTTGAGTATTCGATTCCGTTAATTCTAATTTTTGGAAAATCAAAAATGTATCTGGCATTTCTGAATTTACTTTTACTAAAAAATTGTTTATCCGTTATCAATGGACGAAATACCGCTGAGTCTGCATCAATTTCTGAGTCAGGAACCGAGAAATGTAATTGTCCGAATCGGATCTGATTCTGCTCCTTATTAAAATTTAGTATAATCCCTTTTGCATCTAATGAAGCTTTAGTTAGGCTATTGGGGGTAAAATTTTTATCGCGGAGAAGCTTAATCCATCCGATTCCGTCTATTGAAAGCTTATTGATTCTGCAGGAAAAAGAAGAGTCCTTTTGGGTCAAAAAAATTAAATCACATTCAACGCGGTTTTTTAATGCATTGAATTTAACTTCTGAAATCTTTAATGAATATTTCGGATATGATACGGAAAATGCATCTTCAATTCGGCTTTTTAGAAATCCATTGATATAAGTCTTAGGGAAGAATAGTAATGATAAAGCAAATATGAGCAGGATAATACTGAGTGTTATACTAGTGATAACAGCAATTTTCCCGCGTGAAAATCCTTTTATATTAATATGATGTAAATGTTTATTCGCAAATCTTTTCATTATTTTTTGTTAATTAATTTTTCCGGACCAAGCAAAATAGCGATCCAATTTGTTGCTTCGTTACTTTCAAAAGCAAATTTTAATGTTATTGTTAAAGGGATACAAAGAATTGCGCCAGTCAAACCAAGAAGACTGCCCCAAAATATCATAGAGACAAATACGACTAAAGTGGATAATCCGAGTCTTGATCCCATAACTTTTGGCTGTACTATATTGCCAATAATGAAGCCGACACCAAGATATCCAACAGATACAAAAATAGCGCTGCCTACACCCAATTGAATTAGCGCCATTAGAACCGCGGGAATTGCGGCTATGACAGAACCGATATTGGGTATGTAATGAAGCAGAAATACCAGGAACGCCCAGAGTATGGGGTATTGAACACCGATAATAGAAAGCCAAATCCCTATTAAAATTGCTGCGGCAAGATTAATTAATGTTGTAATAACCAGATAATGTCTTATATCAACAATGAACTTAGTAAATTTTGGGAATACTGCTTTGGGATTGCCGAGAACTTCGCGCAGCTTTATAGGGAAACTTGAGACTTCTAATAATATGAACGTTACTGTGAGAAGTATAAGAATAATGTTAGAAAGTGCCAAACTCAATTCGCTAAGTAAACTTGCTGTAAAATTCATAATCGTTTCAGGATTAATATAATTTAGCAGAGCTTTATCTGAGCTAGTTATTCCTTTGTTTATAAGCAGTGTTTCAAAAGATGATATTTGCTCTTGAATGCGTATTTGATAAAATGGAAGAGCTTGGGAAAAGCTTCTAACTGATGTCCCGACCAGCACCCCAATCATTAGCAGAACAATTATCATAACAGATATTACGACAGCAACAGCGGCAAAAGAAGGAACATGTTTTTTTTCCAGCCAGAGCACCGGAGGTGTACCTATCAAGGCAAGGAAAGCCGATAAGAGACCTATTACAATAACCGACTTTGCCAGAGTTATGCCTGCTATAATTATTACCAAAGATGCTGCAATAATTAAATAGCGTGTTCCTGTCAAAGAATCATTTGTTTTATCCATTTGTAATCCCGAAAAATAAGTTAAAGTACCCGACGACCGCTTATAACCCGCACTAGTATCATTATAATTGCAATTACAAGCAGGATGTGAATAATACCTCCCATTGTATAAGAAGTAACCATCCCCAGAAGCCATAAAACAATCAGAACTACGGCGATTGTGTATATCATTTTAGATTATCCTTTCAGTTTAAATTTAAATACTAAATTCTTTATTTAACTATAATTATGGCAATTATATAAGCAAGAGATCTGATTAACTTTTTCATGATTTATCTTAATGCATTTTTGATGGTTTCGATTTCAGAATCATTATTTTATATTTATTTCACTTGACCGATTTTACAAACTGCCCGCTTTGTTGCTTGCTGATAGTAACTCCGCCGCTTGCAGTGCAGCTATAGGCAATTAGTGAAATTGTAAAGATTAGGGCTAATATTATTACGTTTAACTTTTTCATAAAGATTTCTCCGATTAATAAATTTTACAAGTCATTCATGTATTTAATTAATGCTTGCGAATAAAAGATAAGTTGACGGGAATGGGGATTCAATCGGGCAGAAGGATGAAAAAGGAATTACATCGTTCGGATGGTATGCAATTGAAACAAATTTATTAATAATAAAAGCAGCTAATAATAAGCTGCTTTTATTAATTAAATTTATTTAGAAATATTAATTATCATTTGTAAGTAATTTTATCTCCACTCTTCTGTTCATAGATCTGCCTTCATTAGTATCATTTGTAGCGATAGGGTTTTCTTTTCCATATCCTTTAATTTTCAAGCTGCTTCTCTGGACACCCTGACTTACTAGATAATCAACTACTGATAGAGCTCTTTGTTTTGATAGTCTAATATTATAACTATCGGATCCTATTGCATCGGTATATCCGTCAATCTCCCATTTATATTCCGGATGTTTTTTCATTGTACTGACAAGACTGTCAAGAACCGTGTATGCGTTAGTAAGTAATTTAGCCTTATTAAATTCAAAATTTGCATCACCGCTTAAAACTAAAGATTTAATTTCAGCCGGTTTAGTATACGTCATAACCACAGTATCGACTTTAGTATTTGTAATTACAACTGTATCTTCCTTAGTAATAACCACAGTATCTACCCGAATGCCTTCCGGCAATGCCTGAGCTACGACTTCTTTATCTCTGCCGAAATAATATGAAAGTCCTGCAGTCAGTGTATATAATAAATCATTATGAGCGCCGGCTTTAATATCATCCAGATAATCTGTTGTAGCAACGACGATCCCGCCTGCCAGATTAATACTCATTTGCTTAGATACCATAATTCGAATTCCGGCATCGCCATTATAAGCAGGGATATTGTGATCATACACATTCGCTGCATAATTTGGTAAATCTTTTCCGTTTGCATCTTTCGGATGAAACCAAAGATCTGAAATTCCGACGCCCACCCAAGGATAAATTGCATCACCAAGAGAAAGGGCATAAAATATTCCGCCGCCGAACATATTAATTTCAGTTGAGAATTCATTTGTAGGATTTCCGTAAACCGGAGCGGACATTTTCCCTCCTATAAATCCTGTCTGTCCGAAAATCCGAATCCCGATATTTCCTTTTCCGGAAGAGGGCAGATAATATTCAAGAGAGCCTTTCCCCGTATAGTTAATTTTTTGAGTACTATAATCAGTATAACCTAAAGTTATTCCTCCCTCAGCTGTAATGCCAAAAACATTTGACATTTTATTTTGCGCCGACAGGGTTTGTACTGTATCCTGAGCCAAACTCAATTGAGCCAGGCAAAGGAACATTATTAATATGAGTGTAATAAGTTTCATTTAGTAATCCTTTATTAATTAAAATTAAATACAATTATTCTTTTATTTTTATTCAAAGAAATATCTTATTCCAATACCTGCATCAAAACCGAACCCGGCAACCGGGGTAAGCTGCAGTACCGGAACTATTTCGGCGAATATGTCAATGGGAGTTGAATGAGGGAACCACGCAATACCAAAAACACCTCTTATACCTAAAGAAGCATCGTATCCGGCACCTGTATTGAACTGACCGCCGAATCCATAATACAGAGGAAATCTTTCGCTTGATTTAATAGAATTGAATGAGTGCCATAGGTAATCCATATGGAAATGAATACGGCTGCCGCCGTCATAGTTTCCCTGATAAGAGATCCTGTCACCTCCGACAGACCAGCCAAGACCAAAATCAAAAGCATTTTCCTGAGAAGTCCAGAGCTTTGCGCTTAATCCGGTGGGCTCTCCTAAAATAAACCCGATACCAAAACCGCGGTCTTGAGCATTTACTGGTTTTGCAATAGTCATTAACAGGGCTAATACAATACCGAACAATAAATAATTTTTCATTTTGTAATTCCTTTTTTTATTTTAATTAGATTTATGACAAACAGTCTGCTTGTCATTTAATCAATATTCTTAGAACTAATACAAGCTAACAAAAGCAGCTGCGTTGAACAATCGAGCAAGGGGATGAATAAAGGGTTAATCCTTTTGATTGAGAACAATTTATTTCTTTGTAAGAAATAAC
The DNA here is from genome assembly GCA_021783875.1 of Bacteroidota bacterium. Lineage (GTDB taxonomy): Bacteria > Bacteroidota > Ignavibacteria > Ignavibacteriales > Ignavibacteriaceae > FEN-1297. The sequence goes on along the minus strand of JAJXTM010000008.1, from coordinate 12,679 downwards.
GATAGCCCACTTGAACAAATCAGTATATGTATAAAAGTTAACGTTTAGCAGAGTATACTAAACGTTAACAATAAGCATATTAGTTATTATATTTTCGTAATCAGTTTGCGTATTTGCTCTTTAGTTTTTCCAAGTTTTTGCTGAAGCCGCCCGAAGAGCTCATCTTCTTTGCCTTCTTTGAAGAGCAAATCATCATCATTCAAGTTGGCAAATTTTTGTTTAAGCTTTCCGGCAATTTCGTGCCAGTTACCTTTAATACTTAGCTTGTTCATATTTAACTCCTTCCTAATCGACCTTTAATAATTTTTATATTCACATTGTTTTCTTGTAATGCCGGATATTTACTTTTTATTTAATTATTCTAAATACTATTCTTCTATTCATTGCCCGGCCTTCATCAGTATCATTATTAGCTATCGGGTTACCTTTTCCATAACCTACCGTAGTAAGTCTATTTTTATCAATGCCCTTAGAAACAAGATAAGCCTTAACAGTCTGCGCTCTATCGACGGAAAGTTCCTGATTGTAAGCATCAGTGCCGATATAATCAGTATATCCTTGAATCTCAACATGGATATCCGGTTTATCTTTCAATAATTTTACAGCAAGATCAAGCACCGGATATGATTCCGGTAAAAGGTCCGATTTATCGAAAGCGAAATTAACTCCGACAAGAACTAATGTATTATTTGAAATTTCCTTAATATATCGATCGACAACAACGTCCTTTGTAATTTCTTTTGGAATATGCTTGACTATCATATCCTCAATTCTATTGTAATCAGTCATGTCTTTCATAGGGGCGGTAATTCCTTGGCAAGGTTCACATTGCTTAGATGGCTTGCCTTTATCAAAGAAGTAATTTAAGCCGGCGCTAAGAACAATATATGAATCCCGTCCATTAATCTCAGCCGGAACAATTGAACCGTCAAGCTGGGAATTATTGGTCAAATGGTATCCAAATTCAGCAACTAAGCTCCATTGTGATTCTAACTTGAATTCCGATCCAACGCCAATATTCAGTTCAGAACCAAATTTGTTATTATCCGGATATTTAGTCTGCCCGTTAGTAATCATTTTGTAATCCCCGCCCACACCGACATACAGATAAGGTGAAACAGGTTCACATGGTACAAGATAATACAGCAAATCAAGATCGCCGGTAAGAAGATTAGTTGTTTCTTCTACCGCATTTTGGGCAGCGTCAGACCATTGACCTTCCATGCGGTTAAAACTTCCTTTCAACCTTAATCCGACATGTTCTGAGAAATTACGTTGGATAGAGAGGTATCCGCCGTAATCGGAATTTAATGAAGTTATGTTCACAGAATAAAATCTGGGAAAGCTTAGACCAAATCCGAAAGCCCAGCTGTTGGTAACTGCTTGTGCTTGAGAAACACCAATTCCTAATGTCATCATCAATGCAAGCGTCATAATAATTTTTTTCATTTCAACTATCCTTTATTTATTTTTAGAAAAATGTTTAACTCAGTATTATTTTTTTAAATTTTATTCTCAATTTATTTTGAGATAATAAAGTGAGGAGACTGTATCTCCTCACATCAACCAGCCCCCCTTTAGTTTTTTTCAATACTAAGGAACATTTACTATTGTATTGACCATAGTTACAGATGCATTAAGGCTTAAGGCTCTTCCGTTAAGAGTAGTTAAAGCAACATTGCCTGATGTAGAAAAAGAAACACCCGAATAAGAAATAATGGTTCCTACCATAGTCCCGCCGCCGGCGCCATTAATAGTTGCGGCACTGCCTACCTGCCAGAATACATTTTTAGCTTGAGCGCCATTAACAAGTATTATGCTGCGAGGTTGTCCGGCTAAACCTACCGTAAGCGACTTAGCCATTTGAAAGATAAAAACGGCATTAGGATTATTTTTGGCATCAAGTGTCAGATCTCCGGATGTTATTCCAAAAGTTCCGGCTGCTGCTGTATAAGTACCGGGAGCTAAAACTAATCCGCCTAGCTCACCAGCGCCAGGATCGGGGCCGCCGGGAAGTCCGGCGAGGTAATTATAAGCAGTTGTAGCGGCAGCTAATGCATTTTGAGCCGCTAAAAATTTTGCTGCTGTTCCCGGAGCAGGAGGTGCGCAATTTATAGTTCCGTTCACAGTTCCGACATTTAAAGGCGTTTCCGTATAAACATTCCCTCCGGTATCATGAAATCCTGTTACCAAAGTAGATGCGGCAGTGGTACCGATATCTCCATTAATCACAGTAAAGATTCCTTGGTTTGTTAAACCAGCGCTTCCGCCGAAACCACCGAATGTTGAGGCTGCACCTAGATCAACAATAGGACCAGTAGAAGCAAAGTTTGCAACTAGGGTTCTATTTGCTGTTATAATAAACTGATAACTTGCATTAGTCGAAACTGCATTTCCGTTTTCCGTCCAGTTTGTAAAGGAATAACCGGTATTCGTTGTTGCAGTTACAGTTACTGATGCGCCCGAATTAAACGAACCGCTTCCGCTAGTTGAACCGCCTGCAGCTGGAATTGATGATAGTGCAACAGTGTATTGAGCAGATGCGAAGTTCGCTACCAAAATTCTATTTGCGTTTAATGTAAATTGATAACTTGCGCTTGTAGATACGGTATTTCCGTTTTCCGTCCAGTTTGTAAATGTATAACCGACATTTGGAGTTGCCATAACAGTTACTAGGGAACCGGTATTAAAAGAACCGCCTCCGTTTGTTGTTCCTCCTAATGCTGGATTCGATGACAGGGTCACGGTATTCTGCGTTTTTGAAAAGTTTGCTACTAAAGTTCTATTACCGCTTAAAGTAAACTGATAAGTTGCAATTGTAGATACCGCATTTCCGTTTTCAGTCCAATTAGTAAAAGTATATCCTGCGCTAGACGCTGCAGTTACAGTAACTGAAGAGCCGGAATTAAATGTACCGCCTCCACTTACTGTTCCTCCTGCTGTTGGATTTGCCGACAATGTAACGGTATATGGAACAACAGTCGTAAAACTCCATACATAATTACTAGTAAGAGAATTGCCTGCGAGGTCTTTAGCTTGAGTTGTTATAGTAGCTGTGTAAGTTGTATTCAATGCAAGATTATTAGACGGAATATAAATTGCAGCCATTCCGGAATAATTGACGGTACCAGAGACAAAGGTCGTCCCTTGCATCAAAGTATATGAAGCTGTAGTTATAGTAGAAGCATCCATTGCCTCACTAAAATTTGCGACAATTTGTTTATTCAACGCTACACCAATTCCATTATTCAATGGATCAGTAGAAATAACCGTAGGCGGGGTGATGATCGATGCCACTCCTGTTGTAAAGCTCCAGACATAATTATTAGCCAGAGCATTTCCCGTAAGATCCTTTGCTCCTGTTGTAACCGTTGCTGTATAAGTAGTATTAGGTAAAAGATTGCTTGTAGGCGCAAAAGTTGCGATAGTTCCAGAATTTGAGACATAACCGGAGACCGGGGTTGTACCTTGCATTAATGTGTAGGTCGAGGATGTAATAGTTGTAGCATCCATTGTTTTACTAAAAGTTGCTGCAATCTTTTGGTTCAGCGGCACACCAGTTGCGACATTAAGAGGATCCGTTGAAGTAACGATTGGCGGAGTGACAATTGAAGCCGCACCAGTAGTAAAGCTCCAAACATAATTACTTGCAAGCGAATTGCCTGCCAAGTCTTTTGCCGAGGTTTTTATAGTTGCCGTATATTGAGTATTTGCCGCTAAATTGCTCGCCGGTGAAAAAGTGGCAGTTGAACCGGAATAGGTTACAAATCCTGTTATTGAAGTTGTACCTTGCATTAAAGTAAATGTCGAAGTTTGTATTGTTGAAGCATCCATTGCAGTACTAAAAGTTGCTGCTATTTTCTGATTCAAAGGTACACCAGTTGCGAAATTAGCCGGATCAGTAGAACTTACTGTCGGAGGAGTGATTATTGCCGCTGAACCTGTTGTAAAGCTCCACACAAAATTGTTTGCCAATGCATTTCCAGCAAGATCTTTGGCTCCGGTAGTAATTGTCATGGTATAAGCGGTGTTTGGAGCTAAATTATTTGAAGGTGCAAACATTGCAGTAGTTCCGGAATAGGATACAAAACCTGAAACAGGTGTTGATCCTTGCATTAAAGTATAAGTTGATGAGGTTATAGTTGTAGCATCCATTGTTTCACTGAATGTTGCTGCAATTTTTTGGTTTATGGGTACGCTGACAGCGGCGTTTATTGGTACTGTCGAATTTACTGTCGGAAGCGTTATTATCGCCGCTGAGTTGGTAGTAAAGCTCCAAACATAATTATTTGCCAATGACTTTCCAGCAGGACTTTTAGCCATTGTAGTAATCGTACCGACATATATAGTATTCGGAATAAGATTGCTTGACGGTGCAAAGGTTGCCGTTGTTCCGGTATAATTAACTGTTCCTGATACAAAAGATGATCCTTGCATCAAAGTAAATGAAGCAGTAGTAATTGATGTCGAATCCATTGCTTCACTGAAAGTAGCAATGATTTTCTGGTTAAAAGGGACATTGGTTGCCGTATTTATTGGATTTGTTGAATTTACTGTGGGTATTGTTGATACGGGGGGATAGGTGATTCCAACTCTATCGTCACATCCGGCCATAATTATGACCAGTAGAAGCGGTATTAACCACATTTTAGAATAGAGTTTCATTTTGTTCATTTAAATTATCTCCTATGATAAATTGTTTGCGCTATTTATTTAAAAGTCATATTTTTAAAAAAACTATTTTAAGAGTATCAATTTCTTCGTTGAAACAAATGACCCGGATTCTAATCGGTAGAAGTATACACCACTCGAAAGATTCTGGGTTCCTTCATTTGAATTAAACGTCACCGTATAACTACCAGCTCCCTGCCGGTTGTTTACAAGCGTGACAATTTCAATACCAAGTACATTATAAATCTTCAGTGAAACCCAGGCTGGTTTGGAAAGACTATATTGAATTTTAGTCGACGGATTGAATGGGTTTGGATAGTTCTGAGAGAGTGCAAATATTTGAGGAGCTATTGAACTGTTTTCAACTGCAGTAACAGAAGGCGTTTTTGTAACAGTGTTTGCATTCAATGTAACAGCGGTTTGGGATAGAGCTCTGCCCTCTAAGGCTGCGCCGGTATTCATTGAAATTCCTGTTTGACATAATATTATTCCCTTCATTTGCGCTGTCGTTCCAAGAGCAACCTGCCCGGCCACCTGCCAGAAGATATTGGAAGCTAATGCGCCGCCACTAAGCGTAACAATTGCACCGTTAGCCACATTTAAGTTCCCTGCTATCTGGAAAATCCAGATGTCGGTAGAAGTACCTGAAATTGTAACCCCGCCTGCAGATACATTAACGCTTGTACTCCAATTGTATAAACCATGTGTCAATACCTTCCCTGTTACGTCTCCTGTGTATAGTTCAGTATAATCAGGTGTTTTGCGCCCTGCAGCATCGGTATAAGAAGTCTGCAAGTCACTGATTGCCGTAGTCATTTTAGAAGGTGTCGGAGAAGTATAATCTGAGGCATAAACTTTACCGGTAATTAAAGATGAAGTCGAAAATGTTCCGGTTGGATCCATTATTAATCCAAAACCTGTAATATAAGTTGCGGCTGCGGGACTAACTCCTATGTCTCCAGTAATGTTGGTTGTCCCAGTCGCAGAAATTCCTGTTTTAGCAAGAATTACAAAATCGCCCGCTGTACCAAGATTAACTGCAGCCGGAAAAGATTGCGGAATAACATAGGATGTCAAAATTAAAACAACTATTAGAGTTTTCTCTAATTGATGAAGCCATCTAAATAATGAAGCTGTTGTATTCTCTGTATCGGTCTTTGTTTTTTTCATATTAAATTAATTCCTTAAAAAATTATTTTTAGTTTTTTGCTTGTTAAAAAGTTAGGTATATGATAGGATAGTGTAAATCATGCAAAAGGATGAAATAGGGACTACATCTTTGGGATTAGGAAGTTGTTTAGTCTTCTATTTTTAGCGATGGCGGTTTACCAGTATTAATAACAATTGTGTAATGATTATTCTTTTTAGCAAAAAAAGATACCGACTCATTCTGAATAACTGCAGTCGCAGTAATATTACCTTCTGATGCATTTTGATATGAGGTGGTTTGTCCAGGTTTCACATCGTTAATTGCAAACTTTCCAGATTCCGATGTTTGTACTTTCACATTGACTTTGCCGGACTGCTCATTGCATATACGAAACTGTGGGTTCGTATCATGCGAGCAGCTATAAATAGAAACAGCGAATGCGAAACTAAGGATAATTTTAATTATATTTTTCATGATTTCTCCTATCCAAATTATTTTTAATTTTCTCAAATACTAAAGAAATAGAATTATTTAGGTTAAAATTTGTTGATAGCTGAGAAATATATCAATAGAGCGAAAGGATGAAAATCGGACTACATTTTTAGTTATATAGATTTTTCCACGGATAATAGGCTGAATATTGTTTAAAGAAATTTAGATAAATCTTTTTAAAACACAATAATTTATAGGTATTATTTTAAAATAGGAGACTAGTCCAAGGGTATAAAAAAAGCATTAGATTTTTTGGGCTGAAAGCATATAAGTATTATTCAGCTTTAGGAACTGAATTATCGGCATTAGTACTCTACATGTTGGAGAAATGAGCGTGCTTTGCAATTTGCACACGCGTATTAAGTGCAAGTTTTTCCAGAATATTATGCACATGACTTTTAATAGTATATGTTGAAAGATGCAGATTTTGAGCAATTTCTTTATTACTAAAGCCATCTGCAATTAATGCAATAACTTGTTTCTCGCGCTTTGTCATACTAACTGATTCTTGGATTAAGGCATGGTTCGAGCCATTTATTGCATGCTCAACTATTTGAGAAAAAAGTGAACCTGTCAAATGCGGAGGCAATATTTCTTCGCCCTCATTAACTGCTCTAATAGTTTTAAAGAATTCAGAAATGCTGGCATCTTTAAGAATAAATCCGGACACTCCTGCCTGTACAAATTCAAGTATATCAGTCTGCAATGGAATAAGATCCATCACTATTATTTTCGTATCAGGGTGATTCTGCTTCGATAATTTAACAACTTGCAGGCTGTTTTGATTGCGTAGTCCTAGATCAAGGAGCAATATATCAGGTTTAAGTTTACTCATCAGTGACAATATATTTTCACCGTTTCCTATTGAAGCAATCACATTCATATCCAACTGTTTTTTGAGCATAGAAGATATACCGTCTCTCAAAAGTCTATTATCTTCGATTAGAAGTATCTGTATCTTTTTCATTTTACTCTTGCTGATGTCTGATTAAAAGAGAATAAGTTGGAATAATTGGTTTTTAGAAATATGCACATCATTGCATTATTAATATAGCTAAAAAAATCCTTTATGCAAAGTAAATGAAATTTTTGATCCTTTCCCTAATAAACTCTCTACCCAAATTTTCCCGTCATTTTTTTCAATTAATTCTTTACAAAGCGGCAGTCCAAGTCCGGTACCTTTTTCACCGGCAGTTCCTTCATGAGTATTTAGAGTGTTAAAACTAAATAATGAAGGTATTCTTTCGGGTTCTATGCCTATTCCAGAATCATCGACTTGTATTTCCACAATATCATCTTTACTAATTGCAGCAATAATTATCTGCCCTTCTGATTTAGTAAATTTGATAGCATTAGTTAATAGGTTTTGAAAAACCGACCTAAGCATATCTGCATCGGCATGAACTAACTTTCCGGTATTGATATTATTGAATATTGAGATATTTTTCTTTTCAGCATTTTGGATTGATAATTCAATTATTTTATTAACAAATTCATGAAGATCAATATTTACCGGATTATATTCTATCAAATTTCTTTGAACCATTGACCATTTAAGCAAATTCTCCAGCAACCCATATAGATTTTTTATATTATTATACAGCCCTTTGCTAAAGAAGCTAATTTCTTCCTTTGATAAAGACTCTATTTCCGTGGCAAGTAATTCTGAAGAACTTATCAATCCTTGAAACGGGCTTTTTAAATCATGAGCAATTATTGAAAAGAATTTGTCCTTTGTAGCATTTAGCAGGTTAAGTTCTTCCATAGATTTTTTAAGAATACTTTCAATTCTTTTATATTCTGACATATCAATAAGTGCAATCTGATATTTTTTATTTTCTTCCAGTGTATCATCCAACAGCAAGCCTTCAGCTAGAATATTTAAGGTATCATTATTTTTGTTTTTTATTTTTAACTCACAAGTACATTTTATAAGGGAATCAAAAACATCTTTGATAAAAGAAAAGAATATTTTTTTTTCATTTGCATCTACATAGGTAAAAAAGTGTTTACCAATTAATTTACTTCGATCTGCGCCAAGCATTTTTCCGCCGCTTAAATTAACCTCTTTGATAATACCTTTTAAATCCAAGATAAAGTACGGAATAGGAGAAAAATCAAATAAATTTACAAATTTATTCCTCGATACTTCTAGCTCCTCCTGAGTAATCCTAAGTTCCTGATTTTGATGCTCTAATTCAATTTGATGTATTTGGAGTAATTCAACAAGCGTATTAACATCATCAATTTTATCAGTTGACTGGGTCTTAGACTTAAGATTTGATTTAATTTTTCCCGGTAGTTTTTTAATTATTTTCTTTTTTGGCCCTTTTATTAAACTTTTCATATAATTACCTTTTTGTTTTATTCTTTTGCACTTATTGCTAAAAGAATGATTTTAGTTTCTTTTTCTTTATAAAATATTTGACGTGCATTTAATATTATTTTTTTTCTAATGCCATTTTTAAAATTATAATCAACCTCATAGTCTTCAAAATAATTATGATTAGGGATAATTTGTTCAAGAAGCTCCCTAAGCTCCGGAACTTCCCAATTCTTATTATCAAGTTCATAAATAAATTTACCGATGGTATCGCGGCTCGATAAATCAAACATTTTATAAAAAGATTGGTTAGCGGAAAGGACTTTCAAATCGTTGTCAAGCGTAATTAGAGATTCCTTAATTGTATTAATAATATTATCAGCATAATCATTAGTATATTGAATATTCCGGCTCAAATTATTGATTTGTTCGTAAGCAATCTTTAAATTATTAACATTTGAAAAAGTGATTACAACACCGTCAATAACATTATTTATTGTCCGGTATGGCAATATTCGCATTTGATACCAAACACCTGAAACTGTCTGTAATTCAATTTCACTATATACAAGGGTTTTTAAAACCGCCTTTGCATCCTCGACCAATTTATCATACTTAAGATTTGTAGCTATATGGTTTATCGGTCTTCCGATATCTGAATTTATTAGATTAACGACCTTAGTTGCGTGGGTTGTAAATCTTTTTATCAATAGATTATTGTCCAAGAAAATTGTGGGGATATCAATACTATCCAGAAGGTTTTTCATGTCATTATTGATTATAGATAATTCATCATTCTTATTTTGCAATTCAGTGTTAATAGTAATAAGTTCTTCGTTTAGAGATTGTAATTCTTCTTTGGAAGTTTCCAGTTCTTCATTTGAGCTTTGTATTTCTTCATTGGTTGACTGCATTTCTTCGTTAATTGATTTAAGTTCCTCGTTTGAGGTTTCCAGTTCCTCAATCGTAGATTTTAAATTTTCTTTAGCAGCTTTTAGGTCTTGTTCAAGATCATTAATAATTTTTTCAGATTTTTTTTCAAAATGAATATTTTTAGCACCTTTTGTTTTCTTTTGCGGTAATATGTCCTCAAATATTATCAATAGAGAGCCCATCATTTCAGCAGGTTCTTTAATGGGTTTGACTGTAAGATTTATTAAGTGAGTGCTATTGTTAGATTTTATTTTAATTCCTTCAATAGACAATGATTTCTTGTTAGTTAGCACTTTTCTAATTGCGGCTTTAAGTTCTTGCTGTAATCCTTCCCGTGCCATTTCATAAATGTTCATTTTTGCTTCGCCGTTAGTAAGCTCAAGATATTTACCTGTTCTACCATGGATATAAACAATGTCGCCGCTTTCTTTTATTATCACGCAATTTGGGGAGTAACTTTGTAAAATAATTTTTTCAGCAAGCCGAGGAATGTTTTTTTCATCTTTTGTTTTCATTTTATTCTCATAAGTTTTTCCTACCGGTTTTGATACAGGGAATGCAATAAAAGTCTGCCCCGAGTAAATAGAATTTCTTCTTTTATAAAATTTCCATTTTTTATCAGCCATAGAGAACAGATCTACAAAACCGCTAATTGTTTCCGAAGAACCAAGGAAAAGCATTCCCCCAGGTAAAAGGCTATAATGGAAAATGGGAATTATTTTTTTCTGTAATTCAGAATTAAAATAAATTAAAAGGTTTCTGCATGAAATCATATCAAGTTTTGTAAATGGCGGATCTTTTATGAGGCTTTGGGGAGCAAAGACAAGCATCTCTCTAATTTCTTTCCTAATATGAAAACTATTTTTCTCGATTATAAAAAAATTTTTCAAACGTTCTTTACTAACATCCTTTTCAATACCGGTAAATAAACCAATTCGGGCTTTATCAATTGCATTACTATAGATATCAGTAGCAAATATCTGAACATTTAACTTTATTTTTGCTTCATTCAAGCATTCCCGAAGTAAAATAGCAATTGAATATGCTTCTTCGCCCGTAGAGCAGCCGGGTACCCAAATTCTTATCTTACCCTCATCCTGTTTACTCCTGACTAAATCCGATAAAATCTTCTTTAATTTTTCGAAAGATTCGGGATCTCTGAAAAAACTTGTAACGCCTATTAAAAATTCTTTAAACAAGTTTTCAATTTCTGCGGGGTTTTCCTGAAGCATCCTGATATAATTCGGAATACTATCCAATTGAGAAACAATCATTCTTCTTTCAACCCGGCGATAGATTGTATTTTGCTTGTACTGTGAAAAATCGTGTCCGGTATGAGTCCTAAGGAGAATGAAAATTTTTTGAAATATATCAGGAATTTTGCCCTCAATAATTGCTTCATTTAATAAAGCGCCTTTAACTTTTTGACTAGCATATTTAATCAAATGTGCAGGCATATCTTCGGGAGGAAGGATGTAATCTGCTAATCCGGTTTTAATAGCGCTGCTTGGCATACCGTCAAACTTTGCCGATTTTGGATCCTGCACCATTACCATACCTAATTCACTTTTAACTGCTTTCAGTCCTTGAGAACCGTCGGAAGCCATTCCGGAAAGTACAATACATATAGCTTTTTCTCCTAAGTCTTCCGAAAGAGATTTAAAGAAAAAATCAATCGGAAGCCGGAATCCATGTGCTTCGATGGGCTCAATTAGCTGGATAGTTCCATTAAAAATTGCTAAATCCCGGTTTGCCGGAGCAACATACACATGGTTAGGTTCCAGCACCATTCCGTCTTCTGCTTGGAATAATTTCATTTTTGTAGATTTTTGAATGAGTTCCGGCATTATACTAATATGATTTGGATCCAGATGTGATACAACAATAAAAGACATGTTGACATTCTCGGGCATACTTCTGAAAAATCTTTCAAGAGCTTCTAAACCTCCCGCAGATGCTCCGATACCCACTACATAGAATGAATTAGTATTGGCAGGTATTCCCGAATTATTGTTTTTAACCAGATATCTTTTAGGGATTATTTTCTTCATTATTACTGTTTACATGCAAATTAATTTATTTCAGAAAATCTATTTTAATAAGAGAGAATATATATTGGAGAAGCTAAAACAATTTATATTGGGGGACATAACATTTTTAAAATACATTTATTTTCAGTAATAGTAAAGATTTTGCGTCTTAAAAACAATAGTTTGGTAAATCTTTGACTAATATTGTACAAATATTTTAGCTTGCAGCCGAATAGGCAATATTCCAAAAAATTGATATTATTATAATTAAGAATATTTCAAAGACTTTAGGTCAAAGTTTGTTGTTAATATTTCATATTATTGATTGGTATAACTTCTTCATCACAACAATAAATAATTTTTTATTCTTGGAAGTATTTTTAAATTTTACTGCAATCTGATTATCATAAATTTTATCAACAGTTTCAATTTCGACCGAACGATTCTTCGCTACAGAATTAGAAAGTCAGTATGCGGTTAATCCAAAATATTTATAACACTCCGCTAATGAAATATTTTTATAATTAGGAGTATTTATGATGTTTAACTCCATAATTTCGCTCTAATTACACTTTATAATAAAATACCGGTTAATATTGTCTGATTAAATTTTTCTCATATATATTTAATTTCTGTTTATCTTACATGATATTTAAATTGTGTGGTTTTATAACTTGAACCGACGTCAAGATTAATAGTGAACAGATAATATCCTTTTTCAGTAAGCCATATACCGCCCCCAAAATGGTTCATCATAGGCTGAAGTGTCACCGAAGCTATTATCTTTGATGGGGAAACTATTTGTACTTTTGCGGTGGAGTCAGCAATTTCTTTTTTAGTCCTAATATTTGTTACATCAAAAATAAAATAATGAGTGCCGGTCATAACGGCTTTTTTCGTAGCAGAATTCATCTTCATACCGTCAGTTTTCATTATTCCCATATTTTTCCCAATTTTTGTTCTCATTAATTTTTTATTCTCTTTCTGACTTATGATCCACACTCTTGTATTGAGACTATCAACAGTCAATTCAAAAACAGGTTTGCCCAAGGCTCTTGAAACATCGTTTTTTTTTGCAAC
>JAJXTM010000167.1 GCA_021783875.1 Bacteroidota bacterium | reverse complement strand
CAGATAGCTACTGACCTAATACTATGGACAAAAAAAGCTGTTTCTAAAGTAATTGATTCATTGATAATAATTCAAAAAACTTTTGTCGAAATATCTTCTAATAATACGGAAACAATTATTAGCGGTTATACTCATTTGCAAAGAGCTCAACCGGTCTCATTGGCTTTCCACTTGCTTGCATATGTAGAAATGTTTCAAAGAGATAAAATTAGATTTAAATTGATCAGGGAATCATTGAACGAGTGCCCACTTGGTTCAGGTGCAATTGCTGGATCCACCTTACCTCTGGATCGATTTTTCACTTCAGACAAGCTAGGTTTTGAAAAGCCGTCTGGAAACTCTCTCGATACAATTTCAAATAGAGATTATATATTAGATTTTTTGAATGCTGCTTCTATTGGAATGATGCACTTAAGCCGTTTAGCGGAAGAAATTATAATATGGTCTACTCAGGAATTTAATTTTATTAAATTGAGTGATAATTATTCAACTGGTTCTTCATTAATGCCACAAAAGAAAAACCCTGATATGGCTGAACTTATTCGTGGTAGAACCGGTAAAATTTATGGTAATTATATTGCATTAGCTTCTACAATGAAAGGACTTCCTTTAAGTTATAATAGGGACTTGCAGGAAGATAAAGCTCCTCTTCTTGATTCATTTTATACATTTGTTAGTTCAATCGAAATAATGAATGATATGATTAAGTCAGCCGGATTTAATAAAGAAAAATTTAAAATTGAGCTAATTGGTGATCTTTCTCTCGCTACAGATTTAGCTGATTGGCTTGTTCTTAAAGGTATCTCTTTTAGAAATGCTCATAAAATTGTGGGCGAGATTGTTATACTCTTAGAAAATGATGGGAAAAACTTTGAAAATATCGATATATCCTTCCTAAAAAATATTAATCCTGTCTTTGATGAAACAGCTTTAGAATGCTTAAATATAAATAGCTCGCTATTGAGAAAAAGAACTTACGGTTCTCCTAATCCCTCTCTAGTAAAGGAAAGAATAACTTACTGGCAAAATTTGCTTCGATAATTTCCTAAATACATATTTTCCCTTAGAAATAAATTACTTTTGGCTCTTGAAGGATTTAGACTTAAATTTGTAAGCCAAATAGTTTGAATCTTTTTACTTCAACGGATTAATTTGCTTAAACTTAATGTTCTTGGTTTAGATAAAAATAGTAAAGCAAGATGCGGATTTTTTGAAACAGATCATGGCATCGTTGAAACGCCAATTTTTATGCCGGTCGGTACGCAGGGTAGTGTCAAAGCTGTTAATCAAAGTTATTTGGAAAAAGATATTCAAGCTCAAATTGTTCTTTCAAATACTTATCATCTTTATTTAAGACCGGGAACTGAAGTACTGGAAAATGCCGGCGGTTTGCATAAATTTATAAATTGGGAAAGACCGATTTTAACGGACAGTGGCGGTTATCAGGTCTTTAGTCTTTCGGAATTACGAAAACTTAAAAAAAATGGTGTAGAATTTCGATCCCATCTTGATGGCTCTAAACATTTATTTACTCCGGAAAAGGTTATCTCTATTCAGAGAAGTATAGGGTCTGATATTATGATGTCTCTAGATGAGTGCACTCCTTATCCTTGTGATTATGAATATGCAAAGAAATCTACTGATTTGACTTCAAACTGGGCAATATTAAATAAAGAAGCCTTTGATAATTCAAACCCGATTTATGGGAAAAGACAATTCCTTTTTGGAATAATTCAAGGAAGTGTTTATAAAGATTTACGTGAAAAATCTGCTTTGGATTTATTGAAATTAGACTTTGATGGATACGCAATTGGCGGTTTGGCAGTTGGTGAACCTTCTGAAACTATGTACGAAATGATTAATTTTACAACTGATTTTTTGCCGAATGATAGACCGAGATATTTAATGGGCGTTGGTAGACCAGAAAATATTCTTGAAGCTATCGAAAAAGGAATTGATATGTTTGATTGCGTTATGCCTACTCGCAATGCAAGAAATGCATATTTGTTTACTTCTGATGGAATTCTTTCAATGCGTAATGCTAAATATAAAAATGATTTTAATTCTGTAGATAGTCAATGCAATTGCTATACTTGCAAAAACTATTCCCGGGCATATTTGAGGCATCTTTATATAGCAAAGGAAATACTTGCATTGGAACTTAGCAGCATTCACAACCTGCATTTTTATTTGGAAATTGTCAAGGTAGCAAGAGAAAGAATTAAACAAGGCAATTTTACAGAATGGAAAAAAGAAATAATTTCTAAAATATCTATAAATAATAAAAAGTCGGAGGACTGATTGAAAACTTTATTTGCAATGATGCCGCCTCAAGGTGGAAACCAGGGTAGCGGTATGATAAGTACAATTATAATGTTTGGTGCGATCTTTTTAATCTTTTATTTTATGATTATTAGACCGCAGCAAAAACGTGCCAAAGAAAGAGAAAAAATGCTTTCTAATCTTCAAAAAGGAGATAAAATTATTACTAGCGGCGGTTTGCATGGGTCGGTTGTTGCTATTGAAGATAAAACCGTTTTAGTTCAGATATCTGATAATGTTAAAGTTAAATATGAAAGATCTGCAATAGCTACAATAGTAAGCACGAAAGAATTAGCAGAAAAATAAAATATCTTTGTAATTTTTAAATTAGTAATATTTAGGCAAAAAAATGTTTTGCACTGTTGATGAAGCTATTGAGGAAATTAAAAATGGGAAGCTGATCATTATTGTTGATGATGAAGATAGAGAAAATGAAGGAGATTTCGTTTGCTCTGCTGAATATGTAACTCCGGAAATTGTAAACTTTATCACAAAATACGGCAGGGGAATGCTTTGTGTAGCAGTAAATGGCAAGAGACTTGATGAACTTGGACTTCCTTTAATGGTTGATTCTAACTCAGCTTTACACGGAACTCAATTTACCGTTACTATAGATGCAATTGAAGGTACTACTACCGGTATTTCGGCTGCTGATAGAGCACTAACTATTAAAAAAATAATTAATGATTCTACTCAAGCATCTGATTTTGCAAAACCGGGTCATATTTTCCCATTGCGTGCTTATGATGAAGGTGTTTTAAGACGTGCTGGTCATACCGAAGCTTCTGTTGATCTTTGCCGAATAGCAAAATTAAAACCTGCTGGTGTTCTTTGCGAAATCCTTAAGGATGACGGCGAAATGGCTAGAATTCCTGAATTAATTGAGCTTGCTGAAAAATTTAATTTGAAAATTCTAACGGTAAAAGATCTAATTGAATATAGAATAAAGAAAGAAAAACTTATCGAAAAAGTGGCTGATGCGAATCTGCCCACCTTTCATGGAGAATTTAAACTTATTCTATACACAAGTCTTGTTGATCATAAAGAACATGTCGCATTAGTAAAAGGAGAAATAAATCCAGATAATCCGGTTTTAGTTAGAATGCATTCGGAATGTCTAACCGGTGATGTTTTCCACTCTCAAAGATGTGATTGCCATGATCAGTTAAATGCTGCATTAGAAAAAATATCGAAAGAAGATACCGGAGTAATTGTATATATGCGGCAGGAGGGAAGAGGCATTGGTTTGTTAAATAAGATTAAGGCATATAGACTTCAGGATGAGGGTAGAGATACCGTCGAAGCTAATGAAGATCTAGGATTTAAAGCTGATTTGAGAGATTATGGCATAGGTGCTCAAATTTTGCTCGATCTTGGAGTTAGAAAAATAAAGTTATTAACTAATAATCCCAAAAAAATTGTAGGTCTTAAAGGATACGGTCTGGAAATTATTGAGAGAGTGCCGATTGAAATTAAACCAAATGAAAAGAATGAGTTTTATCTTAAAACCAAAAGAGATAAACTAGGTCATTTAATCTTAAGATAAGATTAAGAATTATTCCTGCAACTGTTTTAATTCGTTGTCTTAAAAAAAAGGCGCCTTAAATAAGCGCCTTTTAATTTTAGGAATTTTTTATTTTTACAATAACTCTACGATATTTGAACTTTTAATATTTTCAGTGCTATTGCCTTTTTGCATCCCTTTCGGACCTTTCATCTCCATTGAATAAAAAATGCTTATGACCGTATTTGTTTTGGATTTTTGAATACATCCTTTATCAAGATTAAAATAGATTTTTCCGAAGGCTGTTGTTGTGGGTTTCTTAAACTTATATAAAGTCCCTTGATTTGTTATTTCATCCTTACCCGATAGAATAGAATTGAGTCCGGCATCAATTGTTACAAGTTTATCATTATTAAATTTGTTTAAGCTCTCGACTTTATATGTATTGGTATTTTGCAGCTGATATATCAAAAATTGTGTGGGTGGTTGCTGTAAAGACCATGTCGAGTCCTTGGCAATTTGGCTTTGCGGAGTTTGGCGGAAAATTTGAATTAGCAATGGCTTTAATGCACCTTCTACTATATTTTTTCGTAGTGCATCTTTTTCATCTGCGCTAACCGTACTCGGTGCTCCTTTCAATTCTAAAAATCTGGTTACAATCTTATCAGCTCTGAAAACTTCAAGAATTTCTCCGTATTTTGTTATTCTTATGCTGAATGGGTTTTGTACTAAAGCTTCGTATTCTGCAAACTGAGCTTTTTGCAGTGTGTCTTTCAAATTTCCGGATTGATATGTAACTTTTTTCCCGTTTGCATTTGCATCTAGCTTTATTGAATTAATGTTACAGGAAATTTCCATAATGCCATCTTTATCAACATTTGTGAGATTGAGGCCTAATAAATATACTATACTCTGTGATATGTGCTGATTTATTGTGGTATCAGCTTTTATTGTTTTACTATCGTCTGAAAGTGAAGTAAGACGATATTGATAGTCTTTCCCTTTTTGAAAATTATATTGTAAAGAAAAACTTTGATTTGGGTTGGAAACAGGTACTGTCTTTATATCTGTTGAATCAAAAGCAAAACTTGAAGCATTTGTTCCTGTTTGCTCGGTTTTTTTGCCGCATCCTGTAAGTAAAACTCCTATCATAAATAAAAACAAAAAATATTTCATTAATTTTCCTTTTTTAAGTAATTATATACCCGAAAGCAGGGTATCTGCTAAGTATAATTTTTTAATTTAATTCAACCGTTATAATTTTCCAAAAGTTCTTTCCTTGAAAAAAAATGTGCTATTTCAATAGCTGCATTTTCATCAGAGTCGGAACCATGGATAGCGTTTTCTGCCTTATTCTTGGCGTAAAGTTTCCTAATTGTACCTTCAGCGGCTTCATTAGGATCTGTAGCTCCGATAAGCTTTCTAAATTCGGATACTGCATTCTCTCTTTCAAGTGCAATGGGTATACACGGACCGGAAGACATGTATTCTACGAGGTCATTGTAAAATGGACGATTTTTGTGAATTAAATAAAAGCCGCCTGCAGAATCATTTGTTAACCTCGTCATCTTCATTGCCTTAATTTTAAATCCTGCGTCAATTATTTTTGATATAATTTTACCGGCAACATTATCTCTAACAGCATCTGGTTTAATTATTGCTAATGTTCTGTTATTCAAATTAATCTCCTAATATATTTATTTACTCTTAGTTATTTTTGTTTTAATTACCGATTTATGTGCTTTAGTTTTAACATCTAATTTTCTGATCGCTTTGCTTTTATTAAGCCGGGAAATAGCTTTATGCATTGAAGAACCAAGTTCTGCAGGACTCTCAACTACTATAATTCCTGCTTTTTTCATTATTGCCATTTTTTCAGCAGCAGTTCCTTTCCCTCCGGATATAATTGCTCCCGCATGACCCATTCTTCTTCCCGCAGGTGCAGTCCTTCCTGCAATAAACCCTACGACAGGTTTAGTAACGTTTTTTTTAATGAATTTAGCCGCTTCTTCTTCAGCAGTTCCGCCAATTTCGCCGATCATAATTATCCCTTCTGTATTTGGGTCTTCATTAAAAAACTTAATTATATCAATAAATCTCGAACCGATAATCGGGTCACCCCCGATTCCTACACATGTCGATTGGCCTAGATTAACATCTGTCAATTGTTTCACAGATTC
>JAJXTM010000166.1 GCA_021783875.1 Bacteroidota bacterium | reverse complement strand
TACTAGTTGGATCCATTGATTTCCATACAGACTTGAAAGAATCTAAATTATATTGAACTTATAACAAAAGAATAAAGTCTTCATTTAAATATTATCAAAAAGGAGTAATAAATATTAAATGAAAGTTTCAATAAATGGAATATGTATTAAAGGGATTTCCTCTTGTATTCCGAAAAATCAATTAGATTTAAAAGATTTATCAAAGCAGTTTGGTGAATTAGAAGTTGAAAGGATTATAAAAAGTACAGGGATAGAAAAAATTAGAATAGCAGATGAGGGCACCTGTGCTTCTGATCTATGTGCGAGCGCGGCTAATTATCTAATGTCTGAAACTCATCTTAATCCGAATGAAATTGATGGGCTTATTTTTGTATCAGAAACCCCAGACTATATTATACCGGCAACTAGTGTAATTTTACAGCATAAATTAGGTCTTCCTACAAGCTCAGTAGTGTTTGATATTAATTACGGATGCTCAGGATATATCTATGGTTTATATCTAGCATCTCTTCTTGTATCATCAAAAAGTTGCAAAAATGTTTTACTATTAGTAGGTGACGTTATAACTCCGTTTGTTAATAAATTAGATAGGTCTTTAAGAATGATCCTTGGAGATGCTGGGAGTGCATCTATTATTTCTGAAGGTGATGAAAAATTTTCCTTCCATATCTATTCAGACGGCAGTGGTTTTCAAGCTCTAATGATTCCGGCAGGAAGTGCAAGATTACCGAAAAATGATAAAACATCAGTTCCAATTGAAAGAGAGAATGGAAACTATCGAAGTGATGAGGATATTCTAATGAATGGTCTAGATGTTTTTAATTTTGCTATTAAAGAAGCTCCAAAGTCAATTTTAGAAGTACTTAATCAGCACGGCTGGAATAAAGATGATGTACAACTCTATGGTTTACATCAACCAAATTTTTTAATTATTGATTTTATAAGGAAAAAATTAAAATTGCAGTTTGATGTAATACCAGTTGCCATGCATGATACTGGGAACACTGGACCAGCTTCTATCCCTTTAATGCTAACTTTAGAACATAATAATTTGAAAGAACAGAATCGACTTGAAAAAGTCATATTATGCGGATTTGGAATCGGCTTATCATGTGCATCTGTTGCACTATCACTTCAATCAACTAAAATTACCAACCCAATTATTTATGAAGAAGGATTAGTATGAAATTAGAGGAACTGCTGAGAGATACTTTGTTTTTACCAGATTCAGTTCAAATAACAGATGAAGCAGGCCCGGGTAGACTTGAAGGATGGGATTCATTGGGACATATAACTTTGATCTCAGCCGTTGAAAACTCATTTAATGTTTCATTTGATATGGATGAGATAATTATGATTGAAAGTCTGAATGATTTAAAGCGATTATTGCTTCTTAAAGGTGTAAAAGATATTTAGTATGGAGAATTCAGTTGTAGAATTACTTTTTAAAAATTCAGAAGATAATCCGGATAAAGCTGCTTTAATTCTAAATGAAAGGGTCATTTCCTATGCTCAGTTAAAAGCTGGAATAATTGAGGCTGCATATATATTCAAAAATTACGGAATTTCTTCTTCGGATAGAATTATTCTTGCTGCGACAAATTCTGCTTCGTTTGTATTTGGCTATTTTGCGGCACATCTAATTAAAGCAATAGCAATTCCGGTTGATCCGCAAATTAGTAGTATTAATCTTCAATACATTATTGAACAAACTGAACCAACAAAAATATTTTTCCCATCTCTCAAAAAATCGAATTTTGAATCAATAGAAGATTTAGATAAAAAATTATTAATCGCTGGTAAAGAAATAAATACTTTTCCCCAAATAGAAAGCGAAGATATTGCTGATATATTATTTACAACTGGCACTACAGGAAAACCTAAAGGAGTTGTACTTACTCACAGAAATATTTTAACAACATCTAAGAATATTAATAGGTTTATTGGTAATTCCTTCGAAGATATAGAAGTTATCCCTTTGCCATTATGCCATTCATTTGGCCTTGGAAGGCTTAGATGTAATATGGTCACTGGGGGCACTATTATATTGACTGAGAGTATTGTGTTAGTAAAAAAAATATTCGATAATTTAATAAAATGGAATGCAACTGGATTTTGTTCTGTCCCGGCAGGAATTGAACTTTTGTTAAAAATTGGAGGAAGCAAATTAAATGAGCTCGCTACTAGATTAAAATATATAGAAATAGGAAGTGCGCCGATGAATGTTAATACTAAACTTCAACTAATGAATTTGCTGCCTAATACAAAATTATGTATGCATTATGGACTTACCGAAGCTTCCAGATCATGTTTCATTGAGTTTCATTCTGACAAAGAAAAACTTTCTTCAGTTGGAAAACCTTTGCCTAATGTCTTAATAAAAATTCTAGATGAAAATAAAAATATACTTAAAATCGGCGAAACTGGAAACATTTATATCTCCGGGGAACATGTTATGAAAGAATATCTTAATTCAAAAGTAGAAACAGAAGAAACGATTGTGGATAATTGGCTTAAATCAGGTGATATTGGAAAATTAGACAATGAAAATTATTTGTATTTGCTTGGAAGACAAAGAGAAGTAATCAATATTGGAGGATTAAAAGTTTGTCCTGATGAGATTGAAGAATACATTAATGAATTAAGCTTTATTGATGATTGCGCTTGTATTGGAATTCCAGATCCATTATGCATTTCCGGCGAAATTATAAAAGCTTTCATTGTTCTAAAAAATCATTCCGAACAAAATTTTTCAAAGTTTACTATAGTCAACTATTTAAGGCAAAGAGTCGAACAATATAAAATACCATTGGAATACGAAATAATCAGCAAGATTCCCAGAACGTCTTCTGGAAAAATTCAAAGACAATTATTAATAAATAAGCATGACATAAACTAATGTTGAACCTTTTACCTAGAGTAATTTTACCGCATGAAATTGTAATTAAAAAGGGTAGTATAATTCGTCTTAAATATCTGGAAGGTAAGCGCGCAATTATTATATGCAGTTCAAATCTATTCCCTCAGACTGAAAATTATCAAAAAGTATTGGCCTATCTATCAGCTGCGAAATTTGAAGTAAATATAATAAAAATGCCTTCTGGCGATCCAACTTACGACTCAGTTAATAAGTTAATTTCTGAGATGAATGCTTTTCGACCTGATACAGTTATTGCTATCGGGGGAGGATCTATTATGGACATATCGAAAATGGCTAGATTGCATTTTGATAATAATACAAATACTTTTTCTGGCTCTTCTCAAAACCTTCTAAACATGAATAAAAGCAGAGAAACTCAATTAATACTAATTCCGACAACATGCGGTTCTGGATCCGAAGCTAGCTCAGTTGCTGTGTTAAGAGAAAAAGAAATTTCAAAAAAAATTCCTTTTATTCATAATTCCTTTATCCCTGATATTGTAATATTAGACCCAACCTTGCTAAATACCTTACCACTTCATCTGACTGTATCAACTGCTGTTGATGCCTTAACACACGCATTAGAATCATTTTCGTCTAAGCTTTCAAATGTCTTTAGTGAAAGTTATTCTCGAAGTGCGGCTCATGATATCAGAATGAATTTGGAAGATGTTTTCAATCCTGAAAAACAAATTCTTTGCAGAGAAAGATTACAAGTAGCAGCTTTTAATGCGGGGATTGCTCAAAATATTTCTTCTGTTGGTGCCTCTCATGCTTTTGCACATAGTTTAGGAGCTTTCTTAAATATTCCACATGGAGTAGCTAATGGAATATTTTTGACTTCAGTACTTAAATTTAATGCGTTATTTACTCCTAAAGTTGCAGAAATATTGAAAGAAATCGGTTTTAATGAAATTTCAGATTTTGAAAATTGGTTAGGTAGAATTCTAACAATGGCTAATCTTCCTCGGAAATGGGGAATTTATATGTCAGAAAGTAACACTTTTTCGTTAGAAGATATTGCAAAAGTAGCTTATGAAGATCTCTGTATGAAAACTAATCCAAAAAAATTATCCATAGAAGAAATAATATCTATTTTACAGGAAACATTATAATGCTTTATGACGAATTATTGAATTATAGACCCTTTGATTTGTCGCAAAATGAAAAAGACAGACTACTGAAGAATGCCTTGAAAGAAAGCTTGGAGCATCATTTCCTAAATTCAAAAGAATTTCAAAAATTATGTCAAAAGAAAAAATTTTTCCCACCTTATGATAATTTTAATTATTCGGATATTCCATATCTTCCTGTAGAATTATTTAAGGATTTTCATCTTATCTCTGTTCCAGAAAATACTCTAATTAGAACCCTAAATTCGAGTGCCACAACATCTCAAGTCCCAAGTAGCATTTCAATTGATGATATTACGAGAAAAAGACAAGTGAAAACTTTGGCTTGGTTGCTTTCAGACTTTATGGGCAAAGAACGTACTCCTTTTTTTATATTTGATATTGATCCTCGTCATA
Source organism: Bacteroidota bacterium (assembly GCA_021783875.1). GTDB lineage: Bacteria > Bacteroidota > Ignavibacteria > Ignavibacteriales > Ignavibacteriaceae > FEN-1297. The sequence goes on along the minus strand of JAJXTM010000166.1, from coordinate 1,624 downwards.
AATCTGCTGATAAAACGATTACTGCACGAATGGCTGCCATTAGAGGATTTCTAGTTGCCGCTTCTCAATCTGAATATTTTATGAACTATAGTGAACGAGATGAACTTGTTATTGACATTCCAAAACTAATTAAGTATTTAACGGAATGTGAAAAACAACAAAAAAAAATTATTCTATTTGGTTTTACTTATGTATTGTTTTCTTTTGTCGCAAAACAACTTCAAAAATTGAATATCTCTTTTAAGTTATCTAATTCAGTAATATTTCATATTGGTGGCTGGAAAAAATTACAAAATGAAGCTGTTTCAAAAAGTATTTTTAACGCAACTCTAAGTTCTATTTTTGGTATAAAGGTTAATAATATATTTGATACTTATGGCTTTACAGAACAACTTGGAATTGTTTATGTGGATTGTGATGATGGATTAAAAAGATGTCCATTAGTTTCTGAAATAATAATTAGAGACCCTAATACCATGAAGCAGTTACCAGATGGTGAAACTGGTCTTGTAGAATTTATTTCACCCTTGCCTTTTAGTTATCCGGGTTGTGCGTTATTGTTAGATGACATAGGACGAGTAGTTTCAAGGAATTCTGAGTCCAACGGAAGAAGAGGAACTGCCTTTGAAATATTGGGACGAGCGGAAAAGTCTGAATTACGTGGATGTGGGGATATAATGGCAGAAAATATTAATAATGAGTTTTAATGAAAGTCTATAATCTTTTTTCAAATGGACAATTATTTTGCAAAGATGCGGGATATCTTTCTGCCTCTCCTCATTTAGTGTCACTTAAGGATTTGAAGGAGCAAGTAACTAAAGGACAAGAATATTTGTTGACAATTTCCATTGACGATATTATCCAATGTATTAATTCAGTGTTAGAGTTTTGGAGTTTAAGAAATGGTGAAATTCAATTAAAATTATCGCAGTTTGGGCTAAATTATTTATTATATTGGTTTCGTGATTCTCATTTGAAACAGATTTGCAATAACTCTCTTCTAGGTAATAGAAAAGTATTGGATGATTTTTGTTTTATCCCAGCAAATAATTATGAAGTTATTGCAAATCCAAAAGGTTTGATTGCGCATTGGCTATCCGGCAATGTACCTTTGCTTGGAATGTTATCCTTAATCCAGGCTATGCTAACAAAAAACGCTAATATTCTAAAAGTTTCCAGAGAAAATTATCATGTTATTCCTATTCTTTTAGATACCTTTAATAAGGTTAATATTAAAAATAAAAATGGGAAAGAAATATTAGGCTCTGAAATAATTAAATCTGTTGCTGCAATTTATTTTGAAAAAGATGATATTGATGCACAAAACCTTCTTTCCCAAATAGCCGATGTAAGAGTAGCATGGGGGAATATGGAAGCTGTGGAAACGATAATGAATTTACCGAAGCATTATGGAACAATCGATATTATTTTTGGACCAAGAACATCATTAATGGTAATAGGCAAAGAATATTTGCAAAATACAATTGATGCAGAGCGAATTGCTAAAAATGCTGCATTAGATGGTTCGTTATTTGAACAACGAGGTTGTAACTCGCCGCACACTATTTTTGTTGAAGAAGGAAATCCAATTACTCCTTTAGATTTTGCTAGATTGCTTTCATTA
>JAJXTM010000165.1 GCA_021783875.1 Bacteroidota bacterium | reverse complement strand
GGGTGAATAGCGCACAACAATATCAAATCGTCTTCCGTGTCTATCATATAATTGGCTAATAGCTTTTCCTCCGATAGCAGCTTCTATCATTTCCTGAATATCACTGACATTTATTCCGAATCTTGCCGCGGCATTTCGATCTATCCTTATTGTCAATTGTGCCTGGTTTCCTTCCTGTTCAATTCCGGATTCACTAGACCCCGGAATTTTTCTAATTACTGTCAATATTGAATCAGCTTCCTTTCGCATAAAATTTAGATCTTCCCCGTTAATAAGGACAGCAAGGTCTGCAACGCTTCCGGTAACAGCTTCGGTCACGTTATCCAGGATCGGTTGCGAGAAGGAGAATTCCGCACTAGGAATGGCTTCGGATAATTCTTTTTTCATCTTTAGAAGCAACTCTTCTTTAGATGTATCGCTTATCCAGGTAGAATATTTTTTTAATCCTACTAATATCTCTAAACGGTTAGGTCCATATGGATCGGTGCCGTCATCGTTTCTTCCAAGCTGGGTAAGTACAATATTTACCTGTTTATGATTACTAATTACTTTTCTGATAGTATTGCAATATTTAGAAGCGTCATTTAATGTTATGCCTACGGGGAAAAAACACCTTATATTAAATGCTCCTTCATCAAGTTCGGGAAGAAATTCTGTTCCGATATTATGTATTCCGATAAAAATAATTACAATTACTATTGCAAATGCAGATGATACGGTAGGGACAATGTGCCGGTTCAAAAAGGTGATTGCTTTTTCATATTTTTTTTCCAGCCAATAATAAACAGGATTATGCCATTCAATTTTCCCGGGTGTTTCCGTTTCAAAATATTTTCTATAAATCATAGTCATAAAAACGGGAATCGCCGTAAGTGCCAAAATCATGGAGCCTAGTATTGCAAATGAAAGAGTATAAGCCATTGGTGAAAAAAGTTTTCCTTCAACTCTTTGAAATGAAAAAATAGGTAGATAAGCCAGAATAATTATTGTTATAGAAAAGAATATTTCACGCCCAACTTCTTGAGCTGAGGTTAGTGTAAATCGGAATATGCCCTGCTTACGTTCTTCAGGTGTCGCATCCCTGTAACGCCGCATAATATTTTCGACCATTACAACAGCACCGTCTACGATTATCCCAAAATCAATTGCACCAAGAGACAAAAGATTTGCAGGAATACCGGTTATTTTCATTAATGAAAAGGCAAAAAGAAGCGAAATAGGTATCGTTGTTGCTACAACTAAAGCAGAACGTACACTTCCGATAAAAAATATCAATATTATAATAACAATAGTAAATCCTTCAAATAATGTACGTGATACGGTATCTATTGTATACTTGACTAATTTGCTCCTATCGTATGTAATGGTTAAATGCACACCTTTCGGTAAAATACTAGAGTTTAGTTCTTTTACTTTTTGTTTAAGAGCAATAATTATATCGGATGGGTTCTCTCCTCTTCTCATTGCAAGCAAACCTTGAATACTTGAATTTACATCAACTTTAGTCGAATCATTTTGGAGTGTATAGCCTAATATACCCGTTGGCTGTGAAGGAATTTCTTCAACCGAAGCAACATCATGAATAAATATGGGGACACCATTAACAGATTTAATTACAATGTTTCCGATGTCTTTCTTAGTTCTGATTGCCCCGATACCGCGGACTACGAATCCTTGTTCCCCACGTCTAACTATATTTCCGCCGGTGTTAATATTATTAGCTCTTATGGCAGAAATTAATTCATCTAAAGAAATTTTGTATCTGAATAAATTATTGGGTGAAGTTATTACCTGATACTGCTTAACCAGTCCGCCGAAATTTACTACATCGGCAATTCCGGGTACCTGCAGCAAATGCGGAATAATTGTCCAATCCTGCAAAGTCCTCAATTGCATCGGAGTATAATTATCTGTAGCCTGAATGACATAACGAAAAATTTCATCCACCGGTCCTGTTAAGGGTCCAAGTGATGGCTGAACTCCGTCGGGGAGGACGGCATCATTAAGTTTTTCCAGGACTTGTTGGCGTGCAAAATAATCATCAGTACCGTCCTCAAAAGTTAAATCAATAACGGAAAGTCCAAAAATTGTTTTTGAACGTCTGTCAATTACTTTTGGAACGCCGTTTAAAGCGCGCTCGAGCGGTAATGTAACCTGTTGTTCAACATCCTGAGCTGCTTGTCCGGGATAAGTCGTAATAACTTCAACCTGCGTATCACCAATATCCGGATAAGCATCTTTTTTTAATTGAATCCATGACCAAGTACCTCCAATAATAACAGCGACAACAATCGTAATGGTTGTTAATCTCTGGCTCAAAGCAAAACCTAAGAGTTTTCGAATCATATTTTTTTATCTCTTTAAATTTCTAAATTAAATTTTTTATAATTTTAATAAATAGCCGAACTGGAATAGCAATTGCGGATTAGGCGGATAAGGATGTAAGCCAATACCTAAACCCGCTTGTAAAAAAAATCCTGCATAATAAGCATCGTATGCTGCTCCGATATAATCTTGTTGAAGAAAAGATCGATCATTTCCGGAAATTTTTAAATTTATTGCATCAAATCCTCCGGCAATAGCGGAAATTCCTTCTAATAATTCACCTGTCCTTATAAAAAGATAGCCAGCATCTACCTGATATCCATACCAGTCTTTTCCCCAATATCCCCCTGATAATTTTAAGGAAAAATGCTTTGCAAAAAATCCTGTATTAAGGGAAATTCCGCCTGGGGTACCTATAGTAGAACCAACAAAGAAAAATGACTTACTTTCCACTTTATTATTATAGTATTGAAGCGAATCACTTTTTGTTTGTGCCAAAGTAGAGAAAATCATTAGACAAAAAACAATTAAAAATGATAGAAAGAATAATTTCATACAGAAATCCTTTTCATATTTGATATACTTATCAATAGACTAGTAGCCAAAGCTTAATCCTTTCAAAAGCATTGCCCCGGAAGTCACTACCTTATCACTGTCCTGAATACCGCTTAGAACAATCAACTGTTCCGGATCAGAGTTAGCGACAACAACCTGCCTGCGTTCAAATACATTTGGACTAGTCTTAACAAACAAATAATTCTTTTCTTCAACAGTGACAATTGCCGAAAGAGGAAGTATGAATGCAGATGAAATAGGGTTTCCAAAGTCAACCTGAGCAAACATTCCCGGAATAAATTTTCCTCCGATATTCGGAATAATTACCCTTATTTTCACAGTCCGGGTATTTGGATCAAGAATATCGCCGATGGCATCAGCTTTTCCGGTAAACACTTTATCGGGGTACGCATCAAATTTTATTTTAACGGATTCTCCTTTTCTGATTTGGTGTATCTGAAGCTCAGGAACATCAGCCATTATCCACGCATAGTTTGAAGAAATCGATTCTATCTCCTCAGGATTAAAGCCTACAGCACGAAGACGTACGTCCATTTCTACCATAGCTGCATGTGCTGTTGCAAAATCGTTTTCTGCCTGATTCATATCTTTTTCTGTTGCTGCCTGATTTATAAACATTTCCTTTGTCCTAGCAAGATTTTTTGTTGCAAGTTTATAAATTGCCTCGTTTTGTTTATACTGCGAATAAAGAGTCGTAATATCGGGGGAATCAAACAGAACAATTTTCCCGATATTTGCTCCGGCAGACGAGAAAGTAGCAACTACTCTTCCCGGGGCAATTACAGAAATTACGGCTGAGCTTTTTTTGACAAGCGTCGTCTTAAACACATTCAACCCGGGATTATTTTGCGGGAAAGTAATTATTTTTCCGTTGCTAGATAAGGTCGCTTTTTGTGGAATTAGAAATGAAGCTTCGTCTTTAGCATTACTATTAGTGCAACCATATTCAATAAATCCTGCGAAAATTAGTGATGCAAAAAAAATACTTAATTCTTTTATTTTGAATTTTTTCATACAAAAGTCCTCTTGTCCTTCTTAATTAATTTTTATTGATTGAAAAGATTCATACCAGTAGTATAATTCAAATTTTCAAACGCATTAATGCGGTCATTTTGAAGTTGAATCATTTGAATCATTGTTGATCGGTAAGAATCAAAAAAATCCGTAAACTCAATCAATGTCATATTGCGGTTTTCATAATTAGATATCATTCCTTGCAATAGCTTTTTATATTCGTTTATGAATTTTCTATCAAATTCTTTATAGAGTTGATCAGTCGATTTTGCCTTATCAAATGCAGAAATTATATCTTTTTTTATTTCGCCTCGTGTTTGTTCAAGGTTAGCTATATCTGCTTCCATATTATTTCTCGCTATACTAATATTCCCTTGATTTCGGTTAAATATTGGGATATCTATTGACGCGTTTATCCCAAAATAATCAGGGATATAGCTGCCATTTCGTGAATAATTTCCTCCTAGTGTGACATCCGGAATTGCCAAAGCTTTTTGCAAAGCAATATTTTCCTTATCGTATTTAACATTTTCAGACATAATTTTATAATCAGGTCGATTTTCAATTGCTGATTCTAAAATATTATTAAGAGACAGTTTGTTCAAATTTAGACTGTCAATTTTACCCTGATCGATATTAGGAATGTAGTACAAGTTTGTTGATGTAGTATCACGAAGCATAACATTTAGGTCATTCTCAGCATCCGAAATTTCATTTTTTATATTTAACCGGTCATTCTCCAATGAAAATAAAAGTGATTTTAGGCGGATAACTTCCGAAAGCAATAGTGATCGCTTTGAATACATAACCTCTGAAGTTGATACAGTTTTCTCAACCGATGGAATAGCTTCGTCATAAAATTTCAAGGATTTCTGCAAATAATAAATATTATAAAAATCCTTACTCAACTCATATTTGAGTGCTCTTAATAAATCATAAAAGGAATCTTCGGCTATTCTTGTATTGGTAATAGCAAGCTTTATCTGCTTGTCCCTTTTCCCAGCCAACAAAAAAAGCTGCTGTAATTGTATATCTGTATTACCTGTCTTCGTAAAATCAAAATATCTGCCGGTATTTTTATTATAAATATTTTGACCAATAGAAATATTAGGATTACTCCATAATTTTGCCTGTAAAACAGCTGCTCGTGAGGCACTGATATTATAGCGTGCTGAAAGCAGTTGAAGATTATTTTGTGTAAACTTATTTTCGGCTTGTCTAAGAGTAATACTTACAGAATCAACTCTTTCTGCTGTTTGAGCAGATACAATACTTGCAGGAATTAGCAAGGAAAGTAAAACAATTATACCATTTCTTACACTGCATAATAAATCTCTCATAAATAACCATATTATTCTAAAAATGAAAAATATTTTTATATGGCATAATGAAATTGATAGTTTTTACCAATTGTTTTTTGCCAATGGGAATTAATTCGTATTAAATACTTAATACAATGTTAAAAGATGTTATTTGGTATGTATTCTAAATAAGAATTGCACTGTTACGAAGGTATATTGCTTTGCTTATGGATGTGAAAGTATAATTATCTTTTTCATCAATTTGAAAAGACTGTTCAGCTACTATTGTCGGTATATTTATAGTTTCAGTAGAGGGACTGTCTTCATCAGTAATAATTCTTTTAGTGATGGATGAAATGTTGTGAGATAAATTAATTTTGGATTTATTTGATATTTTATTTTTACTAAAATCCGTTTTATTAAGAAACGCAGAGGACTGATTTTCGCATTTTTCAACTTCTTCAGGATGTTGGATATCAATATTATTATTATTTCCGAATACAACATCGAGTATGTTTGCCTGATCGACAAATAGCGTGAATATAAATAAACACGTTATTAATAAAAATAATCTAGAACCCGACTTTGCAAATGAATTCATTTTAAATTAAAAATGTCCGAAATATTAATTTTTAAACTATAGTTACAATTTTATTAAAAGAAAGGTATCAAGTCAAGCTAATTTCAAATCAAAATTATTTAATATGATATAGATCGTATTTATTCTGAAATAACTTATATTTTTGATAAATCGGAATTATCATTTTAGTAATTACAACTTGACAACTGCATAAATTGTTTTAATTTCCTTCATTTTGAGCAATAAACACTTGTATATTCTTGGTCGATATTTGGACTAATTGTTGATGTTGTTT
>JAJXTM010000164.1 GCA_021783875.1 Bacteroidota bacterium | reverse complement strand
TTCTCCCGATAATTTCATAGCAATGAAATCACCGGGCAGCATAAACTTATAAGCTTTATCAAAAATCTTTGGTTCGTTTTCTATAACCCATCGTAATTTTGAAGCGGTAAAATTTCCGGGAGAATTAAGGACATGTTGAAGACATTTACTCTTACCGATCTTTTTAAAAGCATTATTCCCTGTTTCGACTGCTCTACTATCGCACCAAATAATTGAAGGTCTTAAGCTAGTTTGATTTTTATCAATTAATACCAAACCATGCATTTGGTAAGTAATTCCGATAGCCTTGATGTCATTTGAAGATATTCTTGAATCGGACAGCAATTCATTTGTTGCAATTTTTAAAGCTATCCACCAATTTTCTGGATCTTGTTCTGCCCAGCCCTGTTTAAGCGAATAAATCTTCATTTCATTTTTGGGATAATAACTATGTGAAAGCGCTATACCGGAATCGGCATCATACAAAGCTGCTTTAACAGAGGAGCTGCCTATATCATAACCTATAGTAATCATATTATTGTTTTATAATTTCCATATTTATTAGGTTTACTTAAATGAAGCCCTGATAATTATTATTTATAAAATTTATATTTCAATTTCTAAAGTCATTAAAATATATAGTGTATAATATACACTTTTCATTTTAAAAAACTAATATAAATATTAATATATTTATTGTTTTACAGAAGATCTATATTTATTTTAAATACTTAATATATATTCACAATCATGGTCAATAAATGTCTCATATAATAAAAGAAATAATCAAGAACATTTCTATCGATTGTGTAATCTTTGGGTTTGAAAAACAATGTCTTGAGGTTCTTCTTGTCAAACGTGCGATTAATCCTTCGAAAGGCCAGTGGGCATTACCCGGAGGATTTATAAAAAAGAGTGAGCTAATTGAACATGCAACCGGAAGAATCTTATTTGCGACTACAGGAGTAAAAGGTATCTACTTAGAAAAAGTGGCTATATTTGATAAAGTTCATAGATATCCAAGGTGGCGTGTATTTACAATTGCACACTTTGCCTTAGTAAGTCCTGAATTTTATTCATTAACACCCGGGGTAGACACCTCTGCAGTAAAATGGTTCAAATTAAATGAACTTCCCCGTCTTCCTTTTGATCATAAAGATATAATTGAACTATCTTTAAGTAAATTACGAACAAGAGTTATGTACCGGCCGATAGGTTTTGAACTTTTGCCCGAGAAATTTACATTACCTCAACTTCAAAAACTTTACGAAGTTATCTTGGGTAAAAAACTAGATAAAAGAAATTTTAGAAAGAAACTTCTAAGTATGAATCTTCTTAAGAAGCTTAATGAAAAAGAGGAAGGCAATAAAAAAAGGGCTGCTCATTTATATAAATTCGATAAGAATAATTACAACAAGTTAAAGAATAAAGGATTTATTTTCGAGTTGTAAATTATTTAAATTTGATATTATTAATACTTATATTGGGTCATAATAAGGTAAAAATATAAAAATAATGTAATAATAATAGTTTCTTTTTTTGTTTATAAGTAAATAACTCAAAAATCTAATACAACCTTAAGATGCGGTTGATTTTATTTTTCAAAGTTTTCAATATGACAAAAGGATCAAGTGAGAAAAAGATTATTGTGAGTTTTTTTTCTTTGTTGATTTGATCTGATCAGAACCCATTAGAAGTGTAAATTATTTTATTAGTTCGCTTATACCCCAACTACGTAAATTCTAAAGGAGAAAATGTAAAATGAAACGTATTTTCCTATTTATACTGATCATTATTTTTTATTCATGCAATTCTTTTAGCCAAACCAATTTGCAATTTGAAATATTTGGGGGAAAATATTACAATTTCTTAGACCAAGGTATTTTAAACAACTGGGGAGACGGATGGGCTATCGGAGGAGGATTGGGATATAGGATATTGCCCCATTCAGATTTGATTTTTAATTTATCGTATAGTCAATATCCTTATACGGGTAATAATGTTTTTCTTACTTTACCGGCAGTTGTTGGTTTAGAATACAATGTATCAGGGGAACCATCGAATGTTTGCGAAGCTTCGATAGGGATTAAATTCAATTCGAGTATAAAATTTATTAATCCATTCATTTCTATAAATACAGGATTATATTTTATTAACTCAGGAAATATTATAATTTCAGAATGGTTGGGCACTAACCGGCAGAATGCTTCTTTTGATAAATATTATGATTCTGGTATTTCAAGAACATATCTGTTTGCAGGCATTGGAATTGGTTTTATGGTTCCGGTGTATTCAAATTTTGGTATAGGTTTAGAAGGAAGGTTTAATGCCCTATTGAATTCAAAAGGAAGTTTATTACCATTGACAGCAAGCATTCAGTATTCGCTTTGAATCAGAATGAATTTATAAATTACTTTATTAAAATCATTTTTTTTGTTGATATATAAGTTCCGGAACTCAATTGGTAAAAATAAACCCCGCTAGCAAATCTTCCGGCATTAAGAACAATATTATAACTCCCGGCAGTTTTATCTTCATTTATTAGGGTAGCAATTTGCCTTCCTAAAATATCAAAAACCTTTAATGACACCATTCCTGAATATGGTATATAAAACCCTATTGTTGTAGTCGGGTTGAAAGGGTTTGGGTAGTTCTGATTTAAAAAATACTTGCTATAAACTTCACTTGATGCCGGCAGAGGGGCATTAAATGAAAATTCATCACCTATTTCTAATGGTAAATTTTTATTTATTAAAAACTGATCACTGCCTGTTGCAGAATATGAGAAATGTGTTGGGCCACTTCTGCTCACTATTATAAACCACATTACAGGCAAAGGTGCCTTTGAAGATAAAGCATCTTCCTCAAAAGAAGGGTTTGCAGTTGTACTATAAGGAAAATTATATATCCATAAGAATTCACTGGTAACTGCATTATCAAGTTGTGTATAGTCAGGCGGCCAATATTTACCGTCAACTAATCCTCCGGCGGCATTATTCTCAAGATATCCTATTGCAAGTCTGTGTGGGTAAGCAGGATCATCAACATTCCAGGCTGATAGAGGTACTGTCTGAGCAAATTCCTGAAAAGGAAATTTCCCTCCTGAAGTATTAACTATATGTGAGGCAAACCTTGGATCTGCTGCGGGTTGAGATGCGTTTTTCAAATATCTGTAGCCATAAGATAAATTAACATCACTATTTGATGGAAAAACCGGATTGAATAGTGATGTATCAGTCACTTGAGCTAATGTAAGAAGCGTGCTATGCAAATTATATTTACTAACAGTTTGTGGACCATGGTTATATATATAATCGGGAGAAGCCCATCCAATTGTACCATTAAATCCTTCCAATCCAAAATCATGAACGTCCCCATTATTTGAAGAAGAAAATTCCATAACCCCTAAAGGGATTGACCAATCCTTCATTCCAAACGCAGGACTTTTTATTGTAATTTGAAAACCATCAATGGCAGCAGTTTGTGTGGCTTGTAAAATTTGATTTTTTATTATTATTGTATCTTTAGTAACATCCTTTAGGTTCCAAACTGTTGCCCCTCCTTGCAGCGTATCGAAATAAACAGAATATTTATGTCCAGTTAACTTCATTGGATCGATTATAACTGCAGAAACATCACCTTCCGATTGACCTGAAGAATGAGTAACCTGAAGTGTGTCCCCATAGTTTGGTCCCAGCAGATTATAATTATAGTTTACTTTCTGCGGCTGAAAGTCACTCTCTGTATTATTTGGACTTGCATTGGTATCCGTTTTAAATGAATACGCCGTTACAGTAAAATAGTATGTTCGCCCTTTTAATAGTGGCGTATTGTTAATATAATCTTTTGAGACTGTAAAATTATATTGAAGTCCATTGTTAGTTCCAAATTGCTGCTGTTGATTAAATACACGATCCGTTGCTGCATCAAGAGCTTCGCCGAACAATGATGTTACTCCGTCCACTTTATCAAAAGTTGCTATTAACTTTGCATTATCTTTAGAAGGAAGATCACAGGATAGTTGATAAACATTATATCCTTCAAAAGAAAATCCGACATGGTTAAAATCTTCCGCATTATTTTTCCATTGAATCTGCACTGCATTATTATTATTTGTCACATTCATAATCGGGGCATCTGGCGAAGGAGTTTTAATTCCCTGCATCATATTATTAAAAGCTAGACGAGCATTATAACAATTTTCTTTAACCGAATAGACAGAGTGAAGATAATCTAAACCGCAGCCGGCAATTTCAGCAAACACGACTTCTTGTGTATCTCCCGGTGCAAAAGTAAATGGACCTGAAGCCAAGCCCTGTCTTCTATCTCCAGGTGGCGTTGATACGCCGTCTATCCATCCTGTGCCGACAACTGGATCACCGTTATAAATATATTTTGTTAGATTGCCTTGATTATCAATAAATGGAAGTCCGCTCAATCCATATTCTCCATTAAAGTAATTATAAAACATAGTAGAACCGGAAGGTAGGTTAAATGGCGGGTCGCTAAAGTTCGCAAAGCCACCAATTGTGAAATATGAGGCTGTCATTGGAAGATTTTTCTTACCGGCTATTTGTTTACCGTTATATAAAGCTGTATCTGTAGAATTGCCCTTAACCATTGGGCCTTCAAGCAGCAGGAAACCTATAGATGGAGGTGTTGCAGGTGCATATATCTGATCGATCGGTTGTCCATTGTATGCGTATACTAAATTCAGCGTGCTGTCTGTTCCGACAAGATCATCACCGGCATACCCAACGTCAGGATCTGACCATAATGAAATGAACATACTGTCAATGGTATTCTTTTGATATCCTTTATTTATAAGTGTGAATTTCTTGAAATAAATATTTCCAATTGCTCCGCCTTCATTATATGCCCAGTAAGTTGCATGAAGCTCTATCCCCATCGGCTGAGTTCCATAAAGGTTGGTTGTTAGATTTGGATCAAGGTCATTTGCCACGTAATACACTGTTTGATCGGCTCCGTTGATTCCGGGAATATCAATATTGGGTTCATATATTCCGTCTCCGTTAACGTCGGTAAAAGGCGCGCCTAGGTCATTCGAAGTACCTGCAGCCGGCCACTCAGTCCAATCGGCTTCATATTGTGCTCGCAATGCTTTCGCTGTTGTTCCCTCTAAGGATGCCTGACCGGTCAGGTCAATTGTAGGTCCGCCAGGATAAACATCCGGTCTTACTCGATAAATTCTCCATCTTGAATCTGTGTTTGGATTCGGGGCTGGTTGTCCATTTGATAAAATCGGACCTGGCTCAAGCCCTGTGGTATATGTGGTGCCTCCGACTCTGACCTGAGGATCGCCGCTTACAAAGCCGCCCCAAAGTAAGCCCGAAGTAAAAATAATATTTTTGCCGGATCCTTTAGGAAATTGCATTCCTTCAAGATTAGAATTTTTATTATAATCACTGAACCCTTGATTAGATTCAAGCGCCTCTAAATTATTTATATCAATATAGGTGCTGCCGTTATTGATACTTAAAGTTTTTTGAGATTTTTTATTATTTCCTGAATTGCTTTTTGCATAAGTATCAATATTGGAATTCTGTACTAAAAATATTACTGTTAAAAATAATTTGAGAAAATATTTCATTTAAATCTCCTTTTACATATAATTCCCAATAATAAAAAGACAATGTTTATTAAATAATTTTCTTTAGTAATTTATTTCGAATATTTATTTATATGCTTTTCTTATTTAACTTAAATATATAATCATTTATTTCAAAATGGATATATAGGCAGCCTTTTATATAAAATTGAAAAATCTTCTTGTGAAATTCAATATAGTTTAATAATATAAATTCATAATTTTCTGATAATTAAAGATGATTCCGAATATAAAAAATGAACCTCTTTTTGCAGGTATTATACTTGCAGCAGGACTATCCTCAAGAATGAAAACCTGGAAACCGGGAAAATTAATTAACAGCACTCCGCTTATTGTGCATTCAATTAGATCTATGCTGGTTCACTGTAATAAAATTATTGTTGTGGGCGGATATAATTTTGAAAAATTACATGAAATTATAAATAACTTAAATATTACCTCTTCTTTAGAGCATACTAAAATACTTTTAATCGAAAATAAGGATTATAAATCCGGTATGTTTAGTTCTGTT
>JAJXTM010000163.1 GCA_021783875.1 Bacteroidota bacterium | reverse complement strand
TTATCAATCCAGTGTTGCGCGAAGTGATGACCCTACTACTTGGCCTTCTTCTTGGCCTGATAGACCATCCAACTGGGCTGGTTATTGGGATGGCTTCTTTGGTAAAGGTGTTCTTAATGCCGACTTAGAAACGTTTTTTGTATTTGATGATAACGAAGATAGATACTATATAAATACTCATCATTTTTATCCCGATGCTGAAGATACTACTCGGGGCGGTCTTGGCATGCAGGTTAAAGGTCGAGGCTTTCAATGGTCGCAAGTTCTTGCTGAGGATGTAATTTTCTGGTATTATGAAATTACTAATATGGGTACGACTGACTATAATAAAACTTTATTTGCACAATATGTCGATTGGGGTATTGGCGGTCATGATAATTCCTCAAATAATGCAGGAGATTATAATCAATTACTCAATATCTCTTACGCTTGGTCTACTGTCCCATTTGGAAGCCCTGGTCATTGGAGTCCGGTCGGTTACGCTGGTTATGCCTTTCTTGAAAGCCCCGGAATTGATTATGACAATATTGATAATGATCATGATGGATTGACTGATGAAAGAAGAGATAATAATGCTAAAGTCTTTATTACCGACCCTAACCAAGACCCATTTCTAAGAAATGTTTCGCAAGATACGGTAACATTCAAACAATTCTATGGATACTCTTGGAAACCTCATTGGGATGCTGATGAAAATGCTAATTGGAAAACATATACCGACTTAAACCATAACGGCAAGTGGGATCCGGGCGAACCTCTCAATGATGACGTTGGCTCTGACGGAATTGGACCTCTTGATCCAGGTTATACTGGCCCAGATGCGAATGGTACGGAAGGTAACGGAAGACCTGATCAGGGTGAACCTGATTTCGGTCAATTAGATAAGGATGAATCTGATCAATTAGGTTTAACTGGTTTTTCTCTTTTTGCTGTTCATACTTATGACCTAAATAATGATGAAAGAAATTGGACTGCTCTTTCTCAATTACCAACTCCTCATGGGCAATCTCTTGTCGGTGTTAACCTTGCAAATTTCTTTTCAAGTTACTTGTTCCACATGGAAGGACGAAATACTTACTCTGCTGAAACCGGTCAATTACAGGAGACTGGAATTACGCAAAGATTTTCTATGGCTTTAATTTTTGGTATTAATACGGATGATCTTTTTAGAAGGAAGAATACTGTTCAGGCAATTTATAATGCAAGTTATCAGTTTGCTAAACCTCCCGCTAAACCAATCGTTACTGCAATTGCTGGTAACCAAAAAGTAACCCTATATTGGGACGATGGTGCCGAACAATCTTACGATCGATTCTATCAGCGTATTAATTTCGAAGGTTATCGTATCTATAGAGCAACTGATCCAAATTTTCTTGAAGATCAAATTATTACGGATGCTTATGGCAAAGCTACTTTTAGGCAGCCAATTGCACAATATGATTTGATTGACGGAATTACAGGTCTTTTCCCAATCTCTGTTAATGGCGCTATGTTCTATTTAGGAGACGATTCCGGTCTAAAGCATTCATATGTAGATACTACAGTCCAAAATGGTCAGACTTATTATTATGCTGTTGTATCCTATGACCAAGGATTTTTAACTACTAACATTAATGGAGTTCAGCAGGGAATTCCTCCGGCTGAATGTACTAGCATAATAAAAACTGATGTGAATGGTAAAGTTAAAACTGATGTCAATACGGCTGTTGTTGTACCCCGCGCTCCAAGCGCTGGATACGTTCCACCTCAAATTCAAAACATTGTAATTACGGGTCCGGGAACTGGAACAATTACTCCGAATGTCCTTGTCCCTGATTCAATCAAAAATTTTGATACCTATCGTCTTGAATTTATGGATAATACTCCATTTCATAATGGATCTTATCCATATTATAGATTAATTAATTATTCTACTAAGGATACTTTGATACCGGCAACTGTATTTTTAGGTAATGAAGCTCAACTCCCGGTAACAGACGGATTTAGTCTTGATGTTACTAATGATACTACCGTAAATATAGATCCAACAAAAACTGGTTGGGTTGTTGGTAATAGTAATGAATTCGTCCAAACGGGATTCGACTCAAAAGATTATCCCGCAAATGCAAGTTTGCAAACAAATTTTCCTGCGGATTTTGAAATTATTTTTAAAGCTCCCGGGCAGGGAGATACTTCTTACCCTACCTCTAGTTTTAATGCTCCTATTGTTTCGAATATTCAGGTCAAAGATTTGACTGACGGTATTGACCACTTTCAATTCAAATTTTATGATAACAACCATAATGGACTCTTTGATCTTGGTGACGCAATCTTCTTAGTTGCCGGAGATTCAATAGATCAAAAAGCTTCGGGTTTTCAAAATCTTCATGTTGGGTGGTCTGTCAATCTAGTTAAAGACACAACTATCCCTAACAATTTACAAAAAACACCACAAGTCGGCGATATCTATAAAATAGCGACAACTAAACCATACAGAACAGGTGAATATTATCAATTTACAACAAAGTCTTCATATTTTGATAAATCTAAATATTTGTCAGATATAAATGATGTGGCTGTTGTACCAAATCCTTATCCCGGTGCCGCATCATGGGAGCCTGCTACTACTGAAGTCGGCCGCGGAGAAAGATTAGTCTATTTTATTCATCTGCCTGCAGTTTGTACTATTAGGATTTATACACTCAGCGGTAATCTTGTGCAAACTCTTCACCATAACGGCACGCTTACTAATGGTCAGGAACCTTGGAATTTAACTTCCAAAGATGGTATGGATATTTCTTTTGGAGTTTACGTTTTCCAAGTCGATGCTCCGGGACTTGGTACTAAGATAGGGAGATTTGCAATTATTAAGTGAGATTGCTTACACTACTGATTAAGAGGCAAAAATGAAAATAAGATTTTTAATAGTTTTAATTCTAATAGTTAATTTTTCGATGCTACCGCAAAATATTTCTAAAGTCGGCACTACCGCTGCTACTTTTTTAGAAATTGGCGTCGGCGCTTCGGCCACAGGCATGGGCGGCGCATTTGTTACTCAATCAAATGATGCTACTTCTTTATATTGGAACCCCGCGGGGATTGCTGATATGATGCAAAATCAAGTAGTCTTTAATCATACTAATTGGATCGCTTCAACTAATTTAGACTATGCTGCATTAGTACTTCCGCTTGGAGTTTTAGGAAATCTTGGACTAAGTTATACTTCTCTCTCTATGCCCGATATGGCTGTGCGTACAGTTGCAATGCCTGAAGGCACGGGTGAATTTTTTAGCGCTGGCGATCTTGCTATTGGTATATCTTATGGCCGGACTATCACAGATAGATTCTCAATCGGATTTACCGCTAAATATATCCAAGAAAATATTTGGCATGAAACAGGTACTGCTTTTGCTGTTGATATGGGTACCTTATTTAGAACAGATTTATTAGGGGGTATGGTTATTGGAGCTTCAATATCAAATTTTGGTACTCCTATGCAGTTAAGCGGTATAGATACAAGAACTTTTGAAAGTGTTGCTCCTAATCAGCTGGGTACTAATAACCAAATTCCTTATGATATAGAATTGGGTTCTTGGAGCCTCCCTTTGTTATTTAGGATAGGAGTATCTACTAATGCTATTAATACTGAAAATTATAAATGGACTATTGCAATTGATGCCCTTCACCCTAATGATAATTATGAAAGTATGAATATTGGAACTGAGTTTTCTTATCAGGGATTTTTGTTTTTAAGAGCCGGCTACCAATCATTGTTTTTAATTGATGGTGAAGGAGGTCTATCATTTGGTATTGGTCTAAATTCAAAGGAGCTCTTTAGTAATGATGTGGTTAGATTCGACTACGCTTATAGAGATTTCGGTAGATTAAGTGGTGTCCATTATTTCTCGGTCGGTATAAGTTTTTAATATCTCAATTAAAGATAAAATGAATGAAAATTTTTTACTTAAATATTTTTCTGATAGTTCATATTTTTATATACTTATTATTCATTTCTTCTCCTGAAATTCTTCCTGTTGTTAAAGACACTACTGAAATAATAAATTT
Source organism: Bacteroidota bacterium (assembly GCA_021783875.1). GTDB lineage: Bacteria > Bacteroidota > Ignavibacteria > Ignavibacteriales > Ignavibacteriaceae > FEN-1297. The sequence goes on along the minus strand of JAJXTM010000163.1, from coordinate 2,131 downwards.
TGATAACGCATTTAAAACAAAAATCGGAGATGAGGTTCTTGCAAAAGTCGGAAATAAAAATATTACTGTCCGTGAATTCATTTCAGGTTATGAATTCGGACCCGCATTTTATAAAAAAGTAAAAAATTCAAAAGCTATTTATCTTAAATATTTACTCGATGAAAAACTCTTGGCTCTTGACGGATATTCTCAAGGATATAATGATTCAACAAGGGTAAAAGAATTATTTCATGCAATTAATAGCGATCTTACTACTGAACAGCTATTCCGTGATGATGTTCAAAAAGATGTTAAGATTGCGCCTGCGAAAATCAAAAACGCAATTCGAGATAAACAATATACTTATGAAATCAAATGGCTTTATGCTCCTAATGCAGATTCTCTTTCTTTCTATGTTTCTGGATTAAGCAATAAAATAAGCTTCGATTCCTTATACAAAATGCAGTTGAACGATTCTATTTTCTATGATCAAAGATCTATGAAAATTGATAAGTTCACTCTGTCTATTAGAAATCCGCAATTGTCCAAAGTTGTAAATAAAATGCGTGTGAATGAGATATCAAAACCTGTCAAAGCTCCTGACGGTTGGTATATCGTTAAAATTACGGACATTTGGAAAAATGAAATAGTAACCGAAAGTATGTACCAAAAAGATGAATATGATGCTAGAACTGCTTTAGAAATGCAGCAAATGGATAGCCTTTCCGATATATATGTCCATAAAATGATGTTAACCTATAATCCTGTTATTCAAGCGCATGCTTTTGATTTGCTGCGTTCTTATATGGGGGGTTATACACTAACTCCAGAACAATATAAAAAATGGAATCTTGATGAAAGATTGAAAAGTGAAATTCAAAATTTTGATTCTTTGAAGCAGGAAGATTTAGCTAAAGTCAATTTGGTAACATTAAGTGATACATCATTTACGATGGCAAATTTTATTAATTGGTTTAGGCTGAGAGAAGAGTACCTAAAATTTAATCGAACTAACTTTAATGATTTCTCTGCTTCGCTTGAGTCGATGATTTGGGAAATGGTTAGAGATAACCTTCTTGAAGGAAGAGCTTATTCAAGAGGTCTTGAAAATAGAGAAATCGTAAAAGAACAATCTTCATGGTGGAAAGATAAAATTGTCTATTCTATCATAAGAGATAAAATAGCTAATTCGGTTGGCCTGAATATCGAGTCTCCTGCTCAGAGAATGAAAATATTTGACAAGAAAAAATTAATAATTAATAAAACTAATAAAATCCTAGCCGATTTAGAAAAAAAATATAAGGTTTCAATTAATAATACCTTATTAAATAAAATTACTGTTCAAGATAATGATAACCCGCATGCAATTGATGTATATGTTGTAAAGAAAGGCGGAATCTTCCCGCATCCTGCATATCCTTCGATTGATTTTAATTGGCGCGAGTGGCAATAAACTTAAGCTGAAAATCATTTCATGAAAAAACGATTTATAATATCGCTTGTTAGCCTTATAATTTTATCTACGCTCTCTTGTAATAGAAAAAATGAAAGGAATCCTAATAACCTTTTGTATTGGTCGAGTAACAATACTCAGGAAATTCAATTTGCAAAATTTATTGTGGATAAATGGAATAAAGAAAATGCTAATGAAAAAGTATCCTTTCAACCTGTACCTGAAGGACAGTCAAGCGAAGAAATTATATTAGCAGCTGTTGTAGGAAAAACAACTCCTGATATATATTCTAATATGTGGGAAGGAAATGTTGAGGATTATGCAAGAGCCGGTGTCCTTGTTGCTCTTGATACACTAAAAGGATTCAAAAAATTTTTATATGAAAGATGCGATAGCTCTGTTATTAAAGAAGTAACAAGTTCTGATGGGCATATTTATCAAATTCCTTGGAAAATTAACCCGATTATGATGATTTATAATAAAAATATTATTCAGCAATTGGGTATTCCCGGTCCTCCTCTAACTTATAATAACTATTTTAATGCTGCAAAAAAATTTAGAGATGAGAATACGGATAGTCATGGATATGTCAGAAAATGGCTGGGCTATTGCGAAGTTCAAGTTACATGGTGGCAGCGTTTTTTTGACTTCTATCCGTTATATCTTGCTGCTTCAGGAGGTGCACCTTTAATTAAAAAT
>JAJXTM010000162.1 GCA_021783875.1 Bacteroidota bacterium | reverse complement strand
CAGCTAAAATAATTTTAAAGAAAAATGAAGAGAGACGAATTAAATCAGGACATTTATGGGTGTTTAGCAATGAAATTGAAAGAAGAGAAGGAGATGCCGAAAATGGGGATTTAATCGATGTCTTCGATTGCCATAATGATTTTTTAGCTTCAGGATTTTATAACAAAAATTCTTTAATTGCTGTTAGAATTTTGGATAAAGTAAGTATTACCGACTTTAAATCTTATGCCGAAAATAAAATCGATCGCGCTTTTAATCTTAGAAAAATATTTTATCCGGGAAGAAATTCTTTCAGACTTGTCTTTAGCGAAAGCGATTTTATGCCCGGTCTTATTGTCGATAAGTATAACGATACCTATGTGCTTCAAATTTATTCCGCCGGTATGCAAAAATATGTTTCGGATATAGTCTCAATTCTGCAAAATTCGTACAATGCAAAAAATATTTTTACAAAGAATGAAGAGTATTTCCGCTTGCTGGAAGGTCTTCCTATAGAAAATAAACTTTTTTAGGCAATGTTAATAATGAAATTATAAATGACGGAACAATTAATTATAATATTAATTTTGAAAAAAGCCATAAAACAGGATTTTATTTCGACCAAAGCGATAATAGATTTTTTATAGAGAAAATTAGTAATGGGAAAAATGTGCTGGATGCATTCTGCAATTCAGGCGGATTTGGTCTGCATGCCGCTCTTGCCGGAGCTGATTCTATTACTTTTGCTGATTCATCTTCATCCGAAATTGATAATGCGAAAAATAATTTTGAATTGAATAATTTTTCTAATAAATCAGAGTTTGTTGTCTGTGATATTTTTGAATATTTAGAAAAATCTGCCTCCGGTAAAAATGAATTCGATGTGGTCATGATTGATCCGCCGGCTTTTGCTAAAAGTAAGAAAAATTTAGCTGTTGCGAAAAAAGGTTATGAAAAATTAAACCGTTTGGCTCTTCAACTTGTCTCCCATAACGGATTCCTGGTAACTTCTTCTTGCTCTCATCACGTGTCAAGCGATGAGTTTATAAATATAATAAGTGTGGCTGCTTCTAAAGTTGGAAAAAATATTCAACTGATTCATTTTAACGGTGCATCTCTTGATCATCCGGAAATCCCGGCTATGCCTGAAACAGTCTATCTCAAGTTTGCTGTGTTCCGTGTGTCCTAAGTCTAAATATTATATAAATTAAAATTATTGAATAAGCGAATTTCAAAAAAAATTGGATCATTGACGCAACCTTTTTATTTTACGGTACGTCTAATCTCATTACTTTTCCAATAAATATAAACTTAAAAACTATATAAGAGGTTAAAATTGGATATTTCTGCATTGAATGAAAAAATTAAACAAGAGAGCGCTTTTATAGATTTGCTGATGAATGAAATTGGCAAAGTTATTATCGGTCAAAAAGCAATGGTCGAAAGATTAATTGTGGGTCTGCTCGGCAATGGGCATATCCTCCTCGAGGGCGTCCCCGGTCTGGCTAAAACTCTGGCTATTAAATCTCTCTCTGCTGCTATGAAGGCTAAGTTCCAAAGAATTCAGTTCACTCCCGATCTGCTTCCTGCTGATTTAATCGGTACTATGATCTATAATCAAAAGGATGGGAATTTTTTCATACGCAAAGGACCTATCTTCTCAAATTTTATTCTTGCTGATGAAATTAACCGCGCCCCCGCCAAAGTGCAAAGCGCTTTGCTTGAAGCTATGCAGGAACGCCAAATTACTATCGGCGATCAAACTTTCAAACTTGAAGAACCCTTCTTAGTCCTTGCTACTCAAAACCCGATTGAACAAGAAGGAACGTATCCTCTCCCGGAAGCTCAGGTTGACCGTTTTATGCTGAAAATTAAAATTTCATATCCTTCTCGTGAAGAAGAACTTAAAATTATGAGGCAGAATGTTAATGATCTTGAAAAAATAATCCAACCGGTTATTTCACCTCAGGATATTATGAATGCCCGCAGCTTGGTGCATGATATTTATATCGATGAAAAAATAGAAAAATATATCCTCGATATCGTCTTCGCTACCCGCTCTCCTAAAGATTATGGATTGGATAATCTCACCGGTCTTATTAGCTATGGCGCTTCCCCTAGAGCTACTATTAATCTCGCTCTCGGCGCTAAGGCGATGGCTTTTATTAAACGCAGAGGTTATGTCATTCCCGAAGATGTTAGAGGTATCTGCCTTGATGTTTTAAGACATCGTATAGCTGTTACTTACGAAGCTGAAGCAGAGGAACTCTCTTCCGAAAGCGTTATTCAGGAAATTTTAAATAAAGTTGAAGTGCCTTAATCATATTAATCCCATATTTTCGAAATTGAAACCGTGCTGACTAAAGAAATATTAAAACAGGTTCGACAAATTGAAATTAGAACGAAGGGTCTGGTTAATCAGGTCTTCTCCGGCGAATATCATTCCGTTTTCAAGGGTCGGGGAATGGAATTTTCCGAGGTTCGCGAATATCAATTTGGAGACGATATCAGAAATATCGATTGGAATGTCACCGCTCGCTTCGGTCATCCCTATATTAAAGTATTTGAAGAGGAAAGGGAACTGACTGTAATCCTTATGGTCGACCTAAGCGGATCTCTTAGCTTCGGCTCTGTCGATAGAACTAAACAGCAAGTGGCGGCTGAATTAAGCGCTATTTTGGCTTTCTCCGCTCTTAAAAATAACGATAAGGTCGGTCTTATTTTATTTACTGAGAAAATTGAAAAATTCGTCCCCCCTCGAAAAGGCAATAAACATGTCCTTAGAATTATTAGGGAAGTACTGTCCTTTGCTCCTGAAGCCAAAAAAACTAATATCAAGGGCGCTTTGGAATTTCTGAATAGTACTGTCAAAAAAAGAAGTATTGTCTTTATGATCTCTGATTTTATCGACGAGGGTTTTGAAAAAATCTTAAAGGTGGTCGGCGGTAGACATGACCTTATCGGTGTCGTTCTCAAGGACGCTCGGGAAGAGGATATCCCTAAACTTGGTCTGATGAAATTTACTGATGCGGAAACAGGGGCGGAACGATGGATCGATACTAACAATAATATCTCTCGTTTTCTCCTGAAGGAAATTAACGAAAAGAAAAATGCTAAAAGAAAATCACTCTTCCTCTCTAGCAAATTAGATAGTATCGAAATTCAAACAGGACAAAATCTAGTAAAACCTCTGGTACAATTTTTTAAATTGCGTGAAAAAAGATGGTAAGAAAAATATCTGTTATCCTTATTTTCCTGCTTTCCTTGCCGGTCGCCTGCCTTCCGCAAAATATCTCCGCTAAGTCAAGCGTTGATAAATCTTCTTACCTTGTCGGCGATTATATAAATTATTCTATCAGCGTTATGCATGATAAATCCCTAAACCTCGTTCCTCCTGCTATTAAAGACTCACTGGCGGGTTTATCTGTCCTTAAAATTGAATCTCCGGTTAATAAAGACTCTAACGGAGTTACTTTTTCTTCTTTTAATTATATTTTGTCCGGCTATGATTCCGCTGAAATAAATATTCCTCCCATTCCGGTCCAATATAAATCTAACGGGGATACTGCTTTTAAAACTATTCTTACTAATCCTTTGCAGTTTTTAGTAAGTACTGTTAAAATTAATCCTTCTGCTCAGATTAAAGATGTTAAAGCTCCTATTAAAATCCCGCTTGATTGGAGAATAGTCGCTCTTTGGATTTTAGGGATTATCGCCTTGATCCTTATTGCCTATTACTTATATCGTAAGTATAAACTCAAAAAAATGCTTAATCCGAAAACTGAAAAAATTATTAAACTTGCCCCTTATCAAATTGCATTAAACTCATTGAAAGATCTTGAAGAGAAAAAATTGTGGCAGCAGGGTTTAATTAAGGAATATCACTCCGCGATTACTGAGATTATTAGAAAATACTTCGAAGAAAGATTTAATTTACCGGCTCTGGAATTGACTACTTCAGAGGCATTGTCTCTTCTGAAAAATAAAAACGATGCCGCAATTATTTTAGATGTTACTAAAGAATTCTTAAATAATGCAGACCTTGTAAAGTTCGCAAAGTTTGTACCGCTTAATTCGGTTAACGAAGAAATGCTCAAACAGGCTTATGATATTGTGAATAAGACAATTGATTCGGGAAAACTTGATCCTGTAATTGAGGTCAATGATGCTCAGTAATGTAACATTTGCCTATCCATGGGTTTTGTTTTTTCTGATTCTTGTGCCTGTTATGTCTATTTGGTATTTCTATACGGGCAGGAAAAATCAGCCGTCAATAAATTTTTCGTCTACTAAAATTTTTGAAAATTTGCCGGTTACTTGGAAAGAAAAATTTAGACATCTGCCTTTTATCTTGAGAATTTTAGCTGTCGCATTGCTTATTGTTGCACTGGCAAGACCGCAAAATTATTCTTCCGGTGAAAATATTTCAACTGAGGGCATCGATATTGTCATGGCTCTCGATATTTCCGGTAGTATGATCTCCGAAGATTTTAAACCGAATCGTGTCGAAGCCGCTAAACAAGTTATAAGAAATTTTATTAAAGGCAGAACTTCTGATAGAATCGGTCTTGTCTGCTTTTCTCACGATGCCTTTACCCAATGCCCTATGACTGTCGATTATAATGTCCTTATCCATCTGCTTGACCAAATTGAACCGGGAATGATTCCTGACGGAACTGCCATTGGCAACGGAATCGCTGACGCTGTCAATAGATTAAAAGATAGTAAGTCAAAAAGCAAAGTCATTATCTTGCTGACGGATGGCGTTAATAATGCCGGCGAAATTGATCCGCTTACCGCCGCTGAGATTGCTAAAACTTATGGAATTAGAGTCTATACTGTCGGTGTCGGTACAAACGGAGAAGCCCCTTATCCTGTGCAGACTCCTTTCGGTATTAGATATCAAATGATGCCTGTCGAAATTGATGAGGGTCTGCTTACCCAAATTGCTAAAATTACCGGAGGTCAATATTTTAGAGCTACCGATAATCATACTTTAAAAGAAATTTATAATAAAATTGATAAATTAGAAAAATCTAAAATTGAAGTTACTTCTTATCGCCATGCTGAGGAACTTTTTTATCAATGGCTGCTGGCAGCTTTAATATTACTTTTGATTGAAGAAGGTCTTTCAAAAACAGTGTTTAGAAAACTGCCTTAGTATTTTTTAATTTGATTTTAACCTAAATGAATATCTGATAATTATGTTTAGATTTGCACATTCGGAATATCTTTATGCATTGTATATTCTGCCTCTCCTGATGGCGCTCTTTTGGTATGCCCGGCTTAAAAGAAAATCAATGCTTCAGAAATTTGCTGAAAAAAAACTGCTCCCAGTTTTATCTCCTAAATATAGTAGTTTCAAAAATTTGCTTAAATTTATTCTCTTCTTTTTTGCTATTGCTTGCCTAATTATTGCCGCCGCCGATCCGCAAATCGGCACTAAAATAGAAAATGTGAAACAAAGCGGTATTGATGTCTATATTATGCTGGATGTCTCCTTAAGTATGCAGGCACAGGATATTAAACCGAGCAGATTGGAGAAAGCTAAACTTGAAATTGCTGACTTGATGCAAAAACTGCACGGCGATAGAATCGGCTTAATTATTTTTGCCGGCGATGCATTTGTCCAATTCCCGCTTACTTCCGATTATTCTGCGGCTAAATTGTTCCTTGATGCTGTTAATACTAATTCAGTCCCCCAGCCGGGAACTGCTATTGCTTCTGCTATAAACCTTGCAACAAAATCTTTTGATTATTCGTCTAAAACCGAAAAAGTCGAGGTCCTAATTACCGATGGTGAAGATCATCAAGGCGATATTTCGGAAGCTGATAAAAATGCTGCCGGTAAGGGAATTATGATATATACTGTCGGATTAGGCTCTCCTGAAGGAGTCCCTATCCCTTTGTTTAATCAGCAGGGTCAGCAGGTCGGCTTTAAAACCGACCAAAATGGAAATACTGTTATTACTAAACTTGATGAATCTGTTCTTAAACAAATTGCTTCTGATACTAATGGAAAATACTTCCGCGCTGCAAATGGACAGGATGAACTCGATATGATTTATAAAGATTTATCTAAACTTCGTAAAACTCAGTTCGGTGAAAAAAGAGTAACTGATTTTGAAGATAGATTCTATTATTTCTTAATTCCGGCAATATTTATGCTGATCCTTGAGTTCTTTATTAATGAAAAAAAATCACCTTGGGCAAATAAAATT
>JAJXTM010000161.1 GCA_021783875.1 Bacteroidota bacterium | reverse complement strand
TCTATCTTCAAAATATTATGATTTTAACTTTGCTACTTTAAACGGCGACTATATTGATAAATCAGGAATAATTGAAGCAGGCTCTGAGCCGCGTATTGATGATTCACTGTTTGGAAGAAAACAAGTCCTGGAAAAATTAAAAGATGAATATCCTCGCCTGGAAACTGAGCTCGATATCCTGCGAAAAGAAATATCTGAATTAGAATTCAATATTTCTGAAATAGATTTAAAAGTTTTATCCGAAAGGGGAAGACTTCTTATCAATGACCTCGCTAATGTCGAAAAGCAAATATCTCAGTTTGAATTTGAAAAGAAAAGAGCGAATGATGAGATTGAAAAAACTCGTTTAGAAATTCAGGATTTAGTTTCCGAATCAAATAAATTAGATAATGAAAACATTAGTTTGAAGGCTATTCTTTCGGCTCAAATAGAAGAGAAACAGAAAGCTGATATAGATAAACAATTACTTGAAGAAGACTTTAAGATATTCGAGGAAGAATATAATTCAATTGAAACAAATCTGAATAAACTTAATCTTGATATTGAACGCCTTCGCGGAGAAAAGAAAAATATTGAAAATGCCATAAATCGTGCTAATGAGGCAATAGAAAATATTAAAAAAACAATTTCCAAAAGAGAATTTGATATTGCAACTTCTTCAGAAGAGGTCGATATATTGATGAATTCTATTAATATTAAAAAAATTGAATTATTAGAACTTGAGCAGGGGAAAAATATTTTAGAAGAAGAAGAAAATTCAATTAATACTAAATATAAATCTATTCAACTTCAAATTCAGGATATTGAAAACCGTCAAAAATCTTTACGTAAGGAAAGAGATGTAGTATCTGAATCAATTCATCTATCAGAAATGAAACTTAATGAACTTGCTATTAAAATTGAGGCTCTTCAGGAAAGTATTCAAGAAAACTATTCTCTATCATTACAGAAAAAAGAGTTTGAAGACAATAATACATTCGATTTTAAGCAAAGAACCGATGAAGTTCATTCTCTTAAACAGCAGGTAAAAAATCTGGGACCAATAAATTTATTGGCTTATTCTGAATATGAAGAAGAAAAAGAAAGATTTGAATTCCTTAATAAACAGCGGAATGATTTAATAGATTCCGAAAAGGACATAGTTAAAACTATTGAAGAGATAAATATTAATGCTCAATCTCTTTTTATGGATACATTTGAAAAAATAAGAACAAACTTTATAAACATATTCAGAGGATTATTTAATCCTGGAGATGAAGCTGATTTAAGACTTGAGGAAAGTTCTGACCCGCTTGAAGGCAAAATTGAAATTATAGCGAAACCAAAAGGTAAACGACCTACTTCAATAGAATTACTATCAGGCGGTGAAAAAACTCTAACTGCTATAGCACTTTTATTTGCAATATACTTAGTTAAGCCAAGTCCTTTTTGTATCCTTGACGAAATTGATGCACCGCTTGATGATGCAAACATTGACCGTTTTACTAAAATTATTCATGACTTTAGTAAAGACACACAATTTATTGTCGTTACGCATAATAAACGTACAATGGAAGCAGCAAGTACATTGTACGGAGTTACAATGCAGGAAGAAGGAATATCAAAACTGGTTAGCGTCAGATTTAATGAGGATATAGAATTTGTTTCATAATAAATTTAAAAATCAATATTCAACCAGTATCTTAAGACTTCGCTTTCTTCTATTCTTTTTACTATTAGTTTGTTTTATGCGGACTAATTTCTCACAATGGATAAAAAATCCTAAAGAAAATAACCAACTGGCAATCGAAACAATGGACCCCATAAACATATCTGCAGCAGATGATGAAAATGGAGGAGCCTTTGTGTTCTGGGAAGATAATAAGTATGGTTTTCAAAATGAAGTTTATTTTATGCATATTGATGACAATGGCAGGATTAGTTTTCGTGCAGACGGAAAAAAAATAACTTCATTAAATGGTCCTGAAGATAATCCAATTATAAGTTCACTGCTGTCAAACAGCGCTGTTGTTGTATGGAAGGATTTCACGGATTCTAAATCCGGATATTTAATGGCTCAGCGCGTAAATTATAACGGACTTCTGTTGTGGACTAACAAAGGAATTGAAATATCCAACTCAAATCATGATATATATGATTATTCGGTTTCTACGGATAACTTAGGTAATACTTTTGTTGCATTTGTTGACAAAGAGCCAAAAATTACCGGAGATTATAAAGTTGTATTAAAAAAAATAAGCCTATCCGGTAAGGAAATTTTTGCCGAAAATGAAATAAGTTTGAACAATTCAAGAATCAAAAAAAACTTAACTTCTGTTGTTCCGGATAATAATGGAGGAGCCTACGTTTTTTGGCTAGAGGTAATAGATGAAAAAGTAATTCTATTCGGACAGCACATAAATTCGGAAGGAAAAGAAACCTGGGAAAGAAAACCGATAGAAATTTCTAATAGATTTCATAATGTGCTAAATTATTCTGTCATTCGTGCAGATAATTCGAATTTGTATATTGTTTGGCAAATTCAAAGAGCTGATAGAATGATCTACCATCAACTTATTAGTGGAAACGGTAAACCACTTTGGCAGCAAGGAGGAAAACCTGTAACGGAAATAAAAGGAAGTCAGGTAAACCCTGTCGCTATTTTTTCTAATTCGTCAATAATTTTAAGCTGGACAAACGATTTTAATAAAAAGAAAAAAATTATTCTTCAGAGATTTGATATGCGAGGTAAACCATTATGGGGCAAAAATGGTATAAAGGCAACTCAAGCTTTAGGACAGCAATTTGGACAACATTTGATTGGTGACGGAAAACGCGGGACAATTATTTCCTGGATAGATAGCAGAAATGATTCAACTTATGCAAATATTTATGCACAGGAAATCAATATGAAGGGAGAGCAAATATGGAACCCGGATGGATTACCTGTGGCTATCAATTATAATTCTCCTAAAAGTTATTTGAATTTAATCCCGAGTTTACGTGGCGGAGCTATTGTTGTATTTAAAAATAGAAGGAATGGTTTAAATAAAATTTATGCTCAAAGAATACTGAATGAAAGTAGTCTTTCAGCAAGAATTTCCCAGCTTGCCGCTTCAGTTCAAAATGACTCAGTTAAAATAAACTGGAATATATCAAATGAAAAAGGATTATCGATATATCATGTTGAACGAGCTGTTGACTCAGATACTTTAGGCTTAATTTGGAAAACTATTTATACGGGCCGTAACAAAGAAGAAACTTATAAGTATCAATATTTTGATTCTCCTGATACATCGGGAACATTATATTATCGCATTGAGCTTATAGATTCTAACGGAAATACTCAGCCTTCTGATATTGCAAGAGTCGATTATTTTGGTCAAAACTCAGATATTATGGTAATGCAGAATGACCCCAACCCATTTGTCGACTCAACTGATATAAGCTTTTATTTGCCTTCACCCGATAGGGTAACGATTGAATTTTATGATAGTCATGTTAATATGGTAAGCAGGGTTGAAAATAAATTGTTTCAATCGGGCGAAAATCATTTAAAATTCTTTGCACAAGGATTAAAACCTGGAATCTATTTTTATCGATTTAGATGTGAAGATTATGTCGAAGTCAAAAAGATGGTAATTACAGATTAGTATGACCGAAAAAGTATTTAAAATATTTGTTGATTTTGACGGCACAATTTCTAAAAGAGACGTTGGTGAAGCTATTTTCAGAGAGTTTGGGAATTCAAGTAAAGTCAATGATATTATAATTAAACTGCTTAAAGACGAAATTACTGCAAAAGAATGCTGGATTCAGCTTTGCCAATCTATGGGACAAATAAATAAAAGTAAATTAATTGATTTTATAGATAAAATGGAAATAGATGTTACTTTCAGAAATTTTGAAAGTTATTGCGTTACAAATGGATTGGAGCTATTTGTCCTTAGCGATGGATTCGACCTTTATATAAACCGGATATTTGAAAGAGAAAAATTTTATAATCTTAAAGTATATTGCAATCGACTCAAAATTAATGATAATATTTTAATTCCCGAATTTCCATATTTAGATAGCGGCTGTACTTCTTCTGCTAATTGCAAGAGAAATCACATTATTAACCATAGTGACGATAGCGATTATACAATATTTATAGGTGATGGGAATTCTGATAAGTATACAGCCCAATATTGTGATTATATATTTGCTAAAGATGACCTATTAAAATTCTGCGAATCCGAAAGAATTACTTATTATCCATATAATAATTTTGATGATGTTATTGCCAAAATTGATCAGCTTCGTTCAAGAAAAAGATTAAAGAAAAGATTTCAGGCAACTCTTAAAAGAAAAGAATTATATACTATTGAATAGTCAGAGCTAAATCAAATAGTCTAAATATAACTATATATAAAATATTTAATAAAATTATAACTTAAAGAAAAAATATTTATGTCTAACTTAGCAGCAAAATTTTTCAAATACAGGAGTTATACTCCTATTCCATTCCTATTAATAATGCTTCTCTATGAGAATGCAAATATTTGGAGTTTAATTATAGGAATTATTATAGCTCTTTTAGGAGAATTTATTAGGCTGTGGGGCGTTAGTTGGGCGGGCAGCGAAACAAGAACAACAGGTAGCGTAGGCGGCACCTTTCTAATTATAAGTGGTCCATTTTCTCATGTCAGAAATCCCCTTTATGTCGGAAATATCTTAATGTACTTTGGACTTGGAGTTATGTCGTTCTCTATTTTCCCTTTTTTACAGATTATTGCCTTATTATTCTTTTTTGTCCAATACCATTATATAATTAAAGAGGAAGAAAATTATTTATCAAAAACTTATGGCGAAGATTATCAAAATTATTTAAAAAATGTTCCAAGAATATTTCCGCGAATTATGCCATATAAATCACCTAATGTTCAACAGCCGTTTTTTAATCTAAAAGAAGGAATTCGATCCGAAAAAAGAACTTTGCAGGCATTTACGATAGTTTCCTTAACAATTATACTTATGTGGGTTATTAGACGTTTTTGAATTACTTAAAAAAAAATATTATGATAATTGCCGGTGAAGTATCGGGAGATATGTATGGCGCTTCTGTGATTAAGGAGCTGAATAAATTAGACAAGGAGGTTAGTTTTTATGGAATCGGCGGAGATAAAATGATATCTGCCGGTATGCAGATTGCTTACCATATAAATAGCATGGCTTTTCTTGGTTTTGCTGAGGTTATTAAACATATTCCATTTATCAGAAAAGTTCAAAATGATTTAATTAAAATTGTTAAAGATAAAAACATAAACCTGGTCGTTCTTATCGATTATCCGGGTTTTAATCTTAGCATTGCAAAAAAGTTTAAAAAGATGGGTCTAAAAATCATTTATTATATTTCTCCTCAAATCTGGGCTTGGGGTTCTGATAGAATAAAAAAAATAAAATTTCTGATTCATAAAATGTTAGTTGTCTTCCCGTTTGAAAAGAAGTATTATAGTGAAAAAGATGTCCCTGTTGAATTTGTCGGGCATCCGCTTTTAGATCAAATTGAAAACTATAAGTTTATTAATAAGGAAGAATTATACGAAAATTTCAATTTGATTCCTGGGAGAGATATATTATTAATACTACCTGGCAGTAGAAAGCATGAAGTGGAAAAAATCTTGCCTGAAAGTATTAAAGCAGCTGAAAAAATTTCAAAAGAAATTGGAATGCAAATAGTTATAGCATGCTCTTCAAATATCGATGAAAATGTCTATAGGAATATTATAAAGTCTAATGAAATCAAACTTATTAAAGGATTTACTTATGATCTTTTAAAGTACTCAAAAGTAGGGATTATAAAATCGGGTACGTCAACTTTGGAAGCTGCTTTATTGGGATTACCAATGATAATTGTTTATAAAACAAATATCTTAACTTATTTAATCGGTAAAAAACTTATAAAAATTGATAATATAGGGATGGCAAATATAGTTGCTGAAGAAATTGTTGCTGCCGAATTAATTCAAAACAATTTATCTGAGAAAAATATTTATCTTGAGTTAAAGAGGATATTAACAGATGATAAAGTATATGGTATTATTAAAAATAAAATGATTAACATTAAATCCAAGTTAGGTCTGCCCGGTGCAGCTATGCGTGCAGCTGAAATAATTTATCAATCATTAAATGAAGCTTAGAAAATTAAAACAAGATTTTTTAAGATTAATTGGAACATATTTACTTAATTCTACAATTAATGTTCTTTGCAAGAGCTTAAGTATTAAATATAAT
>JAJXTM010000160.1 GCA_021783875.1 Bacteroidota bacterium | reverse complement strand
GAACCAAAGTAATTTTGGTAAATCTAATAAAAATAATGACAATTATGTTCTTCATATTAGTTTATTTATTCTGACTTTTATAACTTGTACCGTTGCAGGTGCACAGTGGATTAGTGGTCAGCCTGGTCCATATCAACTTTCGTTTATTCTGAAAGGATTACCTTATTCTATTTCAATTATGTTTATTATCTCTAGTCATGAATTCGGACATTATTTTGCAGCAAAATACCATAAAATAAAAGCTACATTACCTTATTATATCCCATTTCCACCAGTTCTTGTTTTTATCAATTTTGGAACAATGGGAGCTGTTATTAAAACGAAATCAACTATTGAATCAAAAAAAGCAATGTTTGATATTGGCGCCGCTGGTCCCATAGCGGGATTCATAGCATGCTTAATTGTTTTAGTTTATGGATTTACTCATGTCCCTGATATTAACTATTTGTTGCAAATTCATCCGGATTTCTTTTCTCCGGATTACGGGAAGAACGGAATTGAATTGGTGTTCGGGAATACTCTTTTATTCTCTTTTCTAAAATTAATTTTTATCCACGGCAATAAATTTTTTCCACCAATGTCTGAAGTCTACCACTACCCATACTTATGTGTCGGTTGGTTCGGATTGTTCGTCACTGCTATGAATATGATCCCTATCGGACAATTAGACGGAGGGCATATTTCCTATACAATTTTTGGAAATAATAATCATTATAAAATTGCAATTGTTTCCTTTTTTATACTTTTAATCCTTGGAATATTGGGCTTATTACAAGAATTATTAAATATCGATTTTTTTATAGGATGGTCTGGTTGGCTTCTATGGGCTCTTTTGCTTTTCTTTGTAATTAAACTTAAACACCCTTTTGTACCTGACGATGAAGTGCTTGATCTTAAAAGAAAGTTTCTCGGATATCTAAGTTTTTTCATTTTAATAATATCCTTTTCACCGACTCCATTTATGATTGCACTACCTAAATGAATATAAGCACAAAATTTTTTACCTTGAGAAATTGCATGGATAGCTCAATATTTCACATAATGAAAAAATATATTTTTATCCTACTGTCTCTTTTAATATGGGGATGTCAAAAGAATTTTAATTCGGTCGTTGATCCTTCTCAACCTGTAAATAAAAATATTTCGGTAATGACCAATAATAGTTTCTCTTATTCTATCCCTGATTCATCAATCCAAATTTCAATAATGTTATCGGATACAACTAATGTGAGCTCCTTCTCCTGCGATATCTTTGGGCCGGGAAATTCTGCGATAAACTCATCTCCTATTATCCTAAATTTTTCGAATTTTCTGGGTATTCCTAATACTAGCTTAGTTATAAAAGGTCTATTTTATACATCTCTTTTTCCGATGAGTCAAAATTTCCCATCAGGTAATTATCAAATAAAATATTATTTAACTGATTATAACGGTAATACATTTACTGTAGCGATGAATTCATTCTCATACAATAATGGTCTTAATAGCCCAGCTCCTGTTATTTCAAATCTGGTTTGCCCCGACACTGCAAAAATAGGTCAGGCAAATGATACACTTTTCGTTTCGGTATTTGTGCAGGATAGCATTGGTTTGTGGGATGTTGCATCTGTATTTTTTAATTCCTTTATTCCGCCTAACGGGCAGGCATCCTCGACAAATCCAATACCACTTCATGACGATGGAACTTATGGAGATAAGGTTGCGGGAGACGGAGTTTATTCCTCATACATTATTTTGCCTCCTTCCGGAGTTACTAAGGGGACATATAGGTTTGAATTCCAGGCTAAAAGCTTTAGTGGTAAACTAAGCAATAAAATTATTCACAACATAGTTATCGAATGAAATTTAAATTCAATATAATTTTGTCATTAATATTCCTTTTGATAGGAAAATCTTATTCCCAATTCTCTCCTAAATCATATATCTTATCGCAGGATAAAATAATTGGTAAGGTATCATCAGCTACTCCTTCAAATAATAGTATTAGCGATATTATAATTGTTGGGGACACTGTCTGGCTTGGTTCTGATAGTGGTGTTAGCTTATCTACCGATAAAGGAGCAACATGGACTAATTTTGATAGTAATCCCGCTTTTGCTGGTCAAAGCATCTCAGCTATTGGGTATAACCAATATGTTTTTTGGGCAGCTACAGCTACATCGGAAATTAGTAATGGACAAACTGTTTCTGTAGGTACGGGATTGAAATATACGGCTGACTATGGTAAAACATGGATATCAGTTTCTCAACCAATTGATAAACAAGCTGACACTATTGTAGCATATGGTAATAATAAATTAAGGGCATTACCAGTAACCGTTCCTGAACAAAATTTAATTTACGATATCGCTTTTACTCCCGGAGCAATTTGGATTGCTTCATTCGCAGGCGGATTGAGGAAAAGTTTAGATATGGGTAAAACATGGCAAAGAGTAGTAATTCCGCCTGATTTCCTTGACTCAATTTCTCCATCGGATACTCTAGACTTTTGTATGCAGCCTGTCGCCGGCGCCTTCTGCTCTGAAAATAATTTGAACTATAGAGTATTTTCTGTTATTTCAATTAATGATTCTACGGTTTATGTCGGTACTGCTGACGGAATTAATAAATCAACTGATGCCGGGAGCCAATATCCTTCTTGGACAAAATTTACTCATACTAATGAAAGTAATCCTATTAGCGGAAATTTTGTAACTGCTCTAGGATATAATAAATCAGATTCTACTGTTTGGGGTGCAACTTGGCAAGCTGATGGTTCAACTGAATTTTACGGAGTTAGCTCATCCAGTGATGGAGGCAATAATTGGAAAACATTCTTAAATGGTGAAAAAGTTCATAATTTTGCCTTTAGAAATGGCGGGGAAGTAATTGCCCCTTCAGATGACGGTGCTTTTAGAACTAGTGATAACGGGAATAATTGGGTTATTCCGACTTCGATTACTGATGCATCTTCTGGCGTTTCTATCCTGACTAACATAGCCTATTCTTCTGCTTTCCAAGGCAATAGTATCTGGGTTGGTACTGCAGATGGGCTTGCAAGAATTGACGAAAATGGAAGCGGCTTATGGCAAGGCAGCTGGAAAGTTTTTTATGCTTCTCAACCGGTTGCTTCGCAAACACAAACTTATGCTTTCCCCAATCCTTTTGATCCGCAAACTGATAATTTGCGCATTAAATTTAGTACAAATGGTCAATTACTTCCCGTAACCATCAGAATATTTAATTTTAGTATGCATATAATTAGAACTGTTATTGAAAATGCTGAGAGAAATTATGCAAATGATTCAGCTCCGAGAGATACTTGGGACGGCAAAGATGATAATGGAAATATTGTCCCAAATGGTGTATATTTTTATAGAATTGATGCCGGTTCAAATAAACCGGTCTTTGGAAAAATCCTGGTGATTCAATAAGAGGGCTATGTGAAAAAAATTATTTCTATCATTTTTATTATCTCTATCGGAATATTTTCTCAACCTAAGTATAGCCCTATTAGTGTGATGCCTGGTGAATTTAGTAGAATGGGCTTCGGAGCTCGCGGTATTGGAATGGGCAATGCTATGTCATCGGTTACCGAAGGGAATCTGGTCTCTTATTATAATCCTGCTCTTACAGTCTTTCAGCAGGATAATTCCTTCCAGACATCATATTCATTTTTGTCATTGGATAGGTCACTTAATTTTCTAAATTTTACTAGAAGATTTGATTTTTACTCTGTAGATTCAGCAGGAAATAAAATTGTCCGATCAAGTGCTGGTATTAGCCTCGGAATCATTAATTCAGGTGTAAGTAATATTGATGGAAGAGATGGACAAGGAATTCAAACAGGTAATCTTTCTACTAGCGAAAATCAATTCTTTCTTGCTTTAGCAAACCGATTTTCACAAAAAATTTCAGTCGGAATTTCATTTAAATTTTATTATTATAATCTATATAAACAAATAACTGCTTCAAGTTTCGGTATTGACATCGGAGCTCTTTATCATCTAAATAATCAATGGAATATTTCATTTATGCTTACTGATATAAATAGTAAATATAAATGGGATTCAACTCCCTTGTATCAGCAAAACGGAACTACTACTCAACAAAACTTCCCTCTATTAAAAAAGATAGGCGTCAGCTATAATAATCATGATATAGGATTAATTGCTTCATTAGAGTATGAAGGTGGCCCTGGCTCGTATAACATTATTCGAAGCGGTATTGAATACAATATATATTCAGGATTTTATTTGCGCGGCGGCTTTGACCAATTTAATTTAAGCAATTCGGATTATCCTGCTACGCCATCATTCGGATTTTCTTACTTTAAAAAATTCGGCAATATAGTCGCCGGGGTTGATTATGCTTTTGCCTTCGAGCAATACTCACCGAGTAATGAACAAATAGTCGGGCTGAGTATAACTTTTTAATATTTTGAATAATTTTTGAAATTTAAAACTTAAGTTGAATATGAAAAGTGTTTTAGGAAAATTTATGAAAAAATGTTTGTTTATTCTTATTGTTTTTACTGTTTCTACATTTGCACAATCTGCCGGAAATAGCGGTTTATCATTCCTCAAGCTTGGTTTTGGTGCTAGAAATATTGCAATGGGTGATGCTGGATCCGCAGCATCTAATGATGTTACCTCTCTTTTTTATAATCCTGCAAAATTAAGCGATGTTGAAGGAAATCAAATAATGCTGATGCATAACCAATGGATTCAAGGGGTAAATAGTGAACTTCTAGGTGCTAAAACAAATGTTTTCGGAATCCCTTTCGCTTTAGGTGTAGATGTGACTTCGGTTAATGATATCCAGGTTCGAACTCAAGCTACAGTTAATCCTCTAACTACTTTTAATGCTGAGTACTTCTTCAGCAGTCTTTCAACCGGTTTTTATGTAGCAAAAAATATTTCAGTCGGCGCAACTATTAAATATCTTTATGAAGGTTTGTATATTAACGAATCAATGGGGTATGGTTTGGATTTTGGTATAAATTATCATAGCCCTATCCAAGGCCTTAGCGCTGTAGCTGTTATCAGAAACCTTGGCACAATGAATAAACTTAGTAATCAAAGTACGATTCTTCCGACTGAGATTAGATTTGGTCCGGTTTATAGTTTTAACTTTCCGTCAAATAAATTGTCTGTCAACGTTGCCGCAGAATTCTTAAAGTATACTCCTACAAATGATGCACATATTAATTTTGGAGCAGAATTGCTATATGATAATTTAATTGCTCTTAGAGCTGGATACCAATCTAACTATATCTCTAAAAACTTTTCCGGTGGTTTCGGTATTTATTGGGGCGGGCTGACTTTTGACTATGCTTTTTCTCCTTATGAATTGGGTTTGGGAACTGCAAATACAATTTCTTTGGGGATAAAATTCTAACGGATCAATAATCTTTTTAAGCAAATTCATAATTAGACAAATATTTTCATAAAAGAGAAGTAAATTTGATTAAAAATATAAAATTACCGGAATTGAGAACTTATTATCTCTTTTTTTACTGATCTTCCTAACTTTTATAACCTTCAAAAATCTATTCTTAAAAATTCCCATTATCCTTCCCAAATTCTTCATTTTTTAGACCAAATTATTCGATTTATATTAATTTAAGAATAATTTACTAATATGACATAATTATGACAAAATCGAATATCTCGGCATTATATTTGTTTACTCCAATAGGTAATTGAACATTGCTTTTTGAGAGTTTCTCATATAGAAAATTAATATATATTTTTATGATTGATTACATCCCATACCATAAGCCTTTTATTACCGAAGATGAAATAAATGAAGTAGTTGACACCGTAAAATCAGGGTGGTGGACGATGGGGCCTAAGGTCATTCGCTTAGAAAAAGAATTTAATAGCTATATAGGATCAAAATTCTCAATATCATCCTCATCTTGGACTGCTGCTGCTCATTTGGCACTTGAAGCAATTGGTATCAAAAGGAACGATGAAATTATTGTCCCTTCTATTACTTTTACCGCTACTGCTGAAATAGCCTGCTATTTTGGCGCTAAACCTGTGATTGTTGATGTTCAAAAAGATTCTTTTAATATAGACCCAGAAGAAATTAAAAAAGCAATTACTAAAAAAACTAAAGCGATAATCCCTGTCCATTATGGCGGAAATCCATGTGATATGGACGAAATCCTTGAAATAGCTAATTCTAATAAATTAAAAGTCATTGAAGATGCGGCGCACTCTTTACCGGCATCTTATAAAAATAAAAAGATTGGTACTATTGGGGATGCAGCTTGTTTTAGTTTTTATGTAACTAAAACACTTGCAGCTGGCGAAGGTG
>JAJXTM010000159.1 GCA_021783875.1 Bacteroidota bacterium | reverse complement strand
TTTGCATTTTCTAAAGCTTCATCAACTATCATTTTATTTGGTTGGAATCCTTCAGGAGAAGCAACTGAAATATTCATCCCGACTTTTGAGCAGCCATGCAATAGACTGTGTGCCATATTATTACCGTCTCCGACATAAGCAAGTTTAAGTCCATTTAATTTTTTCTTTTTTTCAAGAATTGTAAATAGGTCTGCCATAACTTGGCAGGGATGCATCAAATCAGTCAGCCCATTAATAACAGGAATAGAAGCGAACTTCTCGAGATCAAGAACGTCCTGATGCTCGAATGTTCTGATCATAATACCGTTAAGAAACCTTGAGAGCACTTTAGCAGTATCAGAAATATTTTCGCTTTTCTTTAATTGAAGATCATTCTGGTTAAAGAACATTCCGATTCCGCCGAGTTGATAAATCCCTACTTCAAATGAGATCCTGGTGCGAGTTGAAGGTTTAGAAAAAATCATTCCGAGAGTTTTGCCATCCAATAGTTTATGAGAGATTCCATTTTTTTGTTTATATTTTAAGGATTCACTAAGATCAAATATTTGGAAGAATTCATCCTCAGAGAAATCATTTAATGATACAAAGCTTTTTCCTTTTAGACTTGAAGACATAATAACCTTTATAAAATATGAATAATAATATATGTCCTGCCTTAAGCGCAGGACATTAAATAATCAGTATATAAAATTAAATAAATCTCTTCTCTTTTAAAATATTTTTAATACTATTTGAACCTATTTCTTGTAACTCATATTGAACCCGGACATGAGGTTTGTTTATTTTAAGAATGCGACCGAGGTCAATAGGTGTACCAATAATGACAGTATCACAATCAGTCTTATTAATAGTTTCTTCGAGATCTTTAATTTGCTGTTCACTATAACCCATTGCTGGAAGCAGTTTACCGATCTTAGGATATTTTTTATAAGTATCGGTAATAGAATTAACAGTATAAGGACGCGGATCTACTATTTCTGCTGCTCCATGTTGCTTAGCTGCAATCATACCAGCACCGTATTCCATTTCACCGTGGGTAAGAGTTGGGCCGTCTTCCACTACCAAGACTCTTTTTCCTTTAATTAATTCGGGCTGATTTAGAGACACGGGAGAATCTGCTTCAATAATTTGAGCAGTCGGGTTGACTAAATTAATATTATTGGTAACTATTTTAACATTATCAGGATTTGCAGAATCAATTTTATTTATAACGACAACATCAGCTATACGCAAAGAGGTATTTCCGGGGTAATAGGTCATTTCATGTCCCGGGCGGTGAGGATCGACTACTGTAATAGTGAGATCAGATTTATAAAATGGCAGGTCGTTATTTCCACCATCCCATATTATAATATCTGCTTCTTTTTCAGCTTCGGCAAGAATAGCTGAATAATCAACGCCCGCATAAATAATACTTCCCATAGCAATATGAGGTTCGTATTCCTCCATCTCTTCAATTGTACATTTATATTTTCTAAGGTCTTCAATTGAACCATATCTTTGAACTTTTTGTTTTACCAAATCCCCGTAAGGCATCGGATGACGAATCGAAACAACCTTTTTACCTGCTTCTCTTAAAATTTGAACAATTTTTCTGGAAGTTTGAGATTTTCCACAACCAGTACGAACTGCAATAATGGAAATAACCGGTTTGTTACTTTTAATCATTGTTTCATCAGCTCCTAATAATCTAAATGAAACCCCTGCAGCATTAACTATCGAAGCTTTTGTCATTACATAATTAAAGGTAACATCGGAATAAGAAAAAACGACTTCATGAACATTTAAACTTTTAATAAGTTCAGAGAGTAGTTTTTCATCAAATATTTTAATGCCCGAAGGATATAATTTACCGGCTAATTGCGGTGGATAAATTCTCCCGTCTATATTTGGAATTTGAGTAGCCGTAAAGGCAACAACATTATACTCTTCATTGTCGCGAAAGCAAACGTTAAAATTATGGAAGTCACGGCCGGCGGCACCCATAATTAATAAATTTTTAGGTATCATAAGATCCCCGATCTATTGTTTAGAATTATTTATTTATTAAATAATACCTAATTTTGTCAGGTATTATAATGGTAAAAATAGTTATAAAACAGATCAAAATCTTCGATAAAGACTATTCAACTGTGACGCTTTTTGCCAAGTTTCTTGGTTGGTCTACATTAAGCCCCTTTTTAACAGCTATGTGATATGCTAGAAGCTGTAGAGGAATTACAGTTAACAGCGGCATTAAGATTCTAATTGTATCTGGAATTTTTATCGTATAATCAACGATCTTGTCGATTTCATTATCACACTGACTAGCTACAGCAATGATTTTCCCCCTTCTAGCTTTTACTTCTTGAATATTGCTGATAATTTTATCATAAGTTGAATCTTTAGGAGCGATGAAAACAGCTGGCATATTTTCGTCTATTAATGCTATAGGACCGTGCTTCATTTCAGCAGCAGGATAACCTTCAGCATGAATATAAGAAATTTCTTTCAACTTAAGAGCGCCCTCCAAAGCAACCGGAAAGTTATACCCACGACCAAGATATAAAAAATTTTTTGCTTCCTTAAAAACTTCAGCAATTTCTTCAATCTGATCGTTTAATTTTAGTATTTCAGCAATTTTATCAGGGATTTTTGAAAGCTCCTCTGCAATAGACTTTCCGTCAACAATACTCATATATTTTTTTCGGGCTATTAACAGTGTAATTAAAGAAAGTACAACGAGTTGCGAGGTAAAAGCCTTAGTTGAAGCAACTCCGATTTCGGGACCGGCATGAGTATAAACCCCTGCATTACTTTCACGGGCAATAGAACTTCCTACAACATTACAAATTCCTAATGCAAGGGCTCCTCGCATTTTTGATTCTTTTAATGAAGCAAGAGTATCTGCCGTTTCGCCGCTTTGTGAAATAAAAAATATAGTATCACCTTTATTAATAATCGGATTTCTATATCTAAATTCGGATGCATATTCAACTTCCGTAGGAATTCTTGTAAATTGCTCTAACATATATTTACCAACTAGTCCTGCATGCCATGAAGTACCGCATGCGGAAATGATAATCCGATTTGAAGCTGCAAGAGCTTCAGCTACATTTTCGAGTCCTCCAAGCTTAGAAGTTCCCTCATCAAAAAGAATTCTTCCGCGCATTGAATTACGTACTGATTCCGGTTGTTCCATAATTTCTTTTAGCATAAAATGAGAATAACCGCCTTTATCTATTTCATCAAGAGTCATAGTAATTTCATGTATTTCCTTTTCTATATCTTTGTCAAGAATAGTTTTAGCAGAAAAGTGATCTTTAAAAACCTGAATAATATCTCCATCTTCAAGGTAGACTATTTGTTTAGTATGAGACAAAATGGC
Organism: Bacteroidota bacterium; assembly: GCA_021783875.1. Classification (GTDB taxonomy): domain Bacteria; phylum Bacteroidota; class Ignavibacteria; order Ignavibacteriales; family Ignavibacteriaceae; genus FEN-1297. The sequence goes on along the minus strand of JAJXTM010000159.1, from coordinate 2,953 downwards.
AGATACGTCAGAAGCTACGAAGTTTTCATTTTCCCCAATCCCCAAAACAAGAGGTGATCCCTTTCTAGCAGCAATTATCTTATCGGGTTCTTTTTCATAGACAACGGCAATACCATAAGTACCCTCGACTTCATTAAGTGATAACTGGACGGATTTAAAAAGTGAGTTCCCTTTCTTTAAAAAACTATCAATTAAATGAGGCAATACTTCTGAGTCAGTCTGAGTAATAAATTCATATCCTAATTTTTGGAGACCCTTCTTTAAAGTTTGATAATTTTCTATTATGCCATTATGAATTACATATAGATTTTTCTCAGAATTAAAATGCGGATGGGCATTTAATTCATTAGGAATCCCGTGCGTAGCCCATCTAGTATGCCCAATTCCTAGATTAGAAAATAAGTGGAGACTTTCTAATTTATCTTCAAGTAGTGAGACCTTGCCTTTATTTTTTACTATCTGGCTATTGTGGTCAAATATCACTGCAATACCTGCCGAATCATAACCCCGATATTCCAATCGTTTTAGACCATTAATTAAAATTGGCACACAATTTTTATCGCCTATATAACCAACAATTCCGCACATTATAACTCCTAATTAATTTAAATTTCTTATTATAATAAAAAGATTAGATCAGATAATGATGCTATTTTACCTTAGCCATCTTTTGAATAAAACTTTTAGCAATTCCATTAATCTTAATTATAAATTTATAAAAATATACTCCATTTGCAATAAGGTCTCCATCTTCATCTCTTCCATCCCAGAATATTTTATTAAATCCTATTTGAAGTTCGGAAGAAGGAACATTTATCGATTTTATTAGCCTACCTGCAACAGTAAAAATTTTAATCATAAACTCATCCGGAACATTAATACCGGTCAATTGGAATGTAAAAGTAGTATTATCTTTGAAAGGGTTAGGGTAATTAAAAATATTTATTACATTACCCTGATTATAAGAATAAAATTCTATCGTTTTAGTAGTAGAATCAGAATAATTACCCGAAGGATCTTTCGCCAAATAAGATATTGTATGTTTACCATCACTAAGTTTTGGTTCCCATGTAACAATAGCTTTAGAATCGGGATAGGGCGAGGTAGAAAACTTTACTGACGGCGAGTTAAAGTTAAAATTATTATTATCAAAAGAAATTAAAAAACTTGAAGTATCAATCGGCAAAGCCCCATTATCTTTTAATGAGAAAATTATTTCTGGTTTAGCTGAAACAATGTCTCCATTTAGGATTTCTTTACCATCGAATGTTACAGTAAATGATGGTTTAGTAGAATCTCGAATTACAAAGAAATTATTACTTGCATTATTATTGAAAGTATTATATTCAGGTCCGGGAGTTTTTATTTGGGCTAAAATCTTATTTGTACCTGCAAGGTTTTTAGTATCAATCAACGAAATAATTTCAAGGTTACTATCAGCAGGAATTTGGGCAGTTGATGAATAAAAAGGTTCGTTAGAAGAATTAAGAAATAATTTAATTGAGGCAGAATCAGCACTTGATAATCCGATATTATGAACTGTTAGTTTTATATTTAAAGGCAGACCTTGAAGTAAAGAGTCTGGAATGATTTGAAAATCTTCATTGACTATTGATATATCCGGCAGCGGGACATAATCTAAAGAGACTGATTTTAATTTTATAGGCGATACAGAAGCAAATGAAGAATCCCAAAAATTAAAACTTAATTTAAGGAATTGATATTTTCTTGTATCTATGCCACCTAAATTATAAGAATTAGATAAATTAGAATTTAGAGTATCATATTGGTCAGTTGTAAGATTTTTCCCAAGAAGTAACACTTTATATGATGCTTGCGGGTGACTATTGGATATAATATAAGATAGATTATTCCATTTTTTTGCTGGACCAATATCATTTGTACTTACAATTCCATCGGCATCTAAGTATTTTCCTTTAAATACAGCAATTTTCTGATTCGAGTAATTATTATGGAATATTGAAGCGTAAACCAAATTATTCAATTCATCATAACACCAAGAATAATACCCCTGAAATGGTTGATAAGTAATCCAATCACTTTCAAATACCCCATCACTTAATCTAATTCTTCTCATCGAACCATCGCTAAAGTTTTCGTAAGGATAGATATAATTATCAGCGACAAAAAAACCAGAAAAGCCTTGATAGCTTGAACCCGACAATTGCATATCATTCCTAACCAACTGCCAATTTTTTTCAGGGTTAAAAGTCCGTAATATATAATGGTTATTTCCAAGGCTGTCAAATACAGTAATATTGTAAACAAAATTACTGTCAGCAGTTAAATAAAAGAAGCCATTTTCAACTTTTGCGTCGCTTGAATTTAGCATTCCTGAGGTTATATATACCCTGACAGTATCACCTGAATTTTTGTCAACTTTCAAAAGTGAATGCGGATCACCAGTAGCTACATATAAATATCCATCGGGAAAGCAGAAAATTGAGTTTTTAATCGGAGCAAAAAAATTAGGGAGATTGCCATAAAATTTGCCTTTTACGGTTCCGTTTTGACCCGTACCTATTTTATATATTTTAGAGTACCCTTCGCTATTATTATTTAGTGCATAATACCAAATACTTCCGTAATAAAAATAGGTACCGTCTGTAGTAAAAGCAGTCATGCTAGTAGTGTCCAGTACTGACGATGCAACACTTACATTTTCAAGGAAGGAACTATTATCCGGTTTAGGAGGTAAATAATTTGTATTTAATACAAGACCGGAATCTGAAGGAATCATATTATACGATTGATATAAGTTCAACTCTTTCCCAATATAAAAATATTCATTTTGCTTATTACCGGAGAGATAAAAAGTTCGCGTGGTACTCCAATAGCTTGAATCTACTCCGTTAAATATTCTAGAACGCCAAAAATAAATTCCATTACTAAGAGTCGGTGAGTGCCAGTTTATAACTGCATTACTTGATAC
>JAJXTM010000158.1 GCA_021783875.1 Bacteroidota bacterium | reverse complement strand
GGGCGATAACTCTACCGACATTCAATGGAGGTTTTAAAACTTTATTACGTGTAATTTCGCAAACTTCATAAAGTTTATCAATCGGGATAATGTTTTCATGCGCTGCAATTTGGAAAACGGAATCAGCTGAAGTATACACAATAGGGAATCCCGTTTTTATATGCTGATCACCAAGCTCTTTGATAATTTCAGTACCAGATGCTGTTTTATTACCCAAAACTCCTTCACATTTTGTTAAGGATAAAAAATCATAGATAATTTTTTGGGGAAAACCATTTGGGAAGTACGAAAATTCTTCTTGTATATTCAAACCGGCTAATTCCCAATGACCCGTTGTTGAATCCTTCCCGTTTGAAATCTCTTTTAATTTTCCAAAAGATGCAAGAGGATTTGAGGTTGGCTGGACACCTAAAATATTTGCAATATTACCGAGTCCAAGCCCGGCAAGATTTGGTAGATCTAAGCCACCTATGAATGAGGCAGTATTGCAGAGTGTATTGCTCCCTTCATCACCATATTTTTTTGCGTCTGGTAATTCACCTATGCCGACCCCATCAATAATAATTAAAAAAAAATTATTCATTTTAAATAAATTGATAAATCTTTTTTATAAACAAAATCAATTTACATTACGTACACTATTGCCGCCTTTTTCAACAGCTTTTTTTAGTGCAAGATCAGCATTATATATTAATTCATCTGCATTCATTTTACCATTAGCGGAAGCAACGCCTATGGAAACCGTATAGGTTGTCTGTTTAGAAACAACTGCAATGGGTTTTCGTGCGATTTTCACCCTCAATTTTTCAGACCAGAGATATACGTCTTTATTATTTGCATTAAAAAAATAAACACCAAAGACTTTCTCACTTAATCTGCCCAGAATGTTAAAAGGGTTCATTTCTTCAATAAGAGTATCGGTTATTGAAGCCAAAACTTTGGGAAATGGATTACCGTCAAATAATGATTCTTGCTCAATGAAATCATCTATTCTAATAAGTGCAAGGGACCCGGGGATTTTTAGCTGTGCGGCTTTATATAAATCTGATGTCAACCTCTCCTTGAATGTTTCGGCGTTTAGAGTTCTGGTTTCTATATCTAGTGCAAGAAAACTTTTAAGCAGCGACTGAGTCGAGTATGAATATATTATGAAAGAGACTATATTCATAGCATTTTTCATAAATTGAACATCTTCGTTTGTATAAACATTTTTTTTCAAACTTTCGAAACATAAGACACCATAATTTTGCCCGTTATAAACAACAGGAATAGCCAGAAATGAACCATCGAAGCTGACACTTTCGACCTTTGAAAATCTAACATATTCTCCTTTAGATGTGTCATCGATTTTAATTGGTATTCCTGTAATAATCGACTTTCCAACTAAGGTTCCATTAAGTTCGATGTCTAAACCCTCACCGGCATATTTAAGAGATGTCTTATTTAAAATCTTAAATGTTGTGAACTTATTTGTGACAGGATGAAAATAAACAAAAGCAAAGGCATCCCATTGTAATAAATAACCAACTGAATTTTGGATAGCTGATACTAAATCTTCCTCAGTTTCAAATTTTTTATCAGGTTCAATGAAATTTAACAATCCTTTTAGGCGCTGTTGTGAAATAGAATCAGAATATTTTTCTTCAAAGATTGCAATAATCATAGTAATAACACGAACAAACCTGCCTAATTCATAAATTGTTTCTATTCCAAAATTATCACCTAACTTAGAATCAATGGCGATAACGGCAATTAATTGTTTATCATAAAAAAGCGGAACTCCAACAAAGCTCCGTATATTTTGAGAAGCGGTATAATACCTAATAACATCTGCTTCAGCAGCTGGTGAAATATCAGTTAATAACTCAGGTTCTCCTTTTTTAATTATATTGCTTAAAATATCATTTTCGAGATCAAATTTTCTTTTTTCAATTTCATTAGTATTTGAGACATAGCGTTCTACACCAAGCTTTTCCGTTTTTCTATTGTACCAAAAGAAAATAGCTGTATGCGCATGATACGCCTCTTTAATAACAGTTAATATTTTTTCTAAAGCAAAAGTAAACTGACCATCATGTCCAATGCCTTCAGGAAGGGATTCATTTGCAATTTCTTCAAAACGTTCTTTTAGATCGGGTGGTTTCAGAGTTGTTTTAGCGTGCCGCTGTTCAGGGACATAATTATCAGAAGTAATGATTTCAACTTCTTTATTTTTAGAGATTATCTCAAATGATTCATCTAAATCGGTTTCTGGTTTGTAGGACTCATTGACATCCGGTTCGATATTAGGTCTTGCAATATAAGGACCAGTAAATTTTATAGAGTCTCGTAAGAAAATTATAAAGGCAACATAAATGATAAGGAGAGAAAGGGAGATGATCCTAATTAATGTATCTTCTGCCAAAAATAGGAATAAGGCTAATACCGGAACGACAAGAAATATTAAGATCCTTTTTTTTTGCTTGTTGTCCATAATAACTTAATTTACAGATAATAAAATTGATTGTTAATATAAATTTACAATAATTTAATAGCAAACGATTATTTATAATAAAATATTTTATTAATAAAATAATCCGGCTAATCTCTTCAAAATTTCTTTATGACCGATATTTTTCACTGCCGAATAGAGTAATAAATTATCACCAAAAGAGAGTTCGGGGAAATAATCAGAAGCTGTTTTTTTAGCAATTGAAATTTCAGATTGCTTTAATTTATCCACTTTACTTAATATCACAACAAACGGAATATCAAAAAAGTTTAACATGGAATTCAGTTTAATATCAAGTTCAGTAGGTTTATGACGGCTGTCAATAAAGTGAAATGCGAGAGAAACATGTTTATCTTTTTTAAAGAATTCCTCAATTAGGTTTGCCCAATAATCCCTTTCAGTTTTACTAGTTTTAGCATATCCAAATCCTGGAAGATCAATTAGATAAAATATGTTATCAATTAAATAAAAGTTAATCGATCTTGTTTTCCCAGGAGTTGAGCTGGTTTTTGCTAAATATTTTTTATTAAAAAGTGAATTAATAAAAGAAGATTTTCCAACATTACTTCTTCCGCAAAGAGCTATCCCCGGTATATCATCCAGAGGTAAATCTTGAATTGCGAAAGCCGATTTTATAAATTTTTGTTGTTCAAACATATAAAAAAAAGTAACCCTGCTAAAGCAGAATTACTTTTATAATTAAAAGAAATTTTTTGATTAGGCGTTAGCCGATGAATTTTCAATTACTTTAGCATCTTCAGCAGCTGATTTTTCTTCTGTTTCACGTTTAGCTTTAGCTTTCGATTCTTTGTTTTCTTTATGTTCTTCAGCTTTGGCATTCATAACATCATTATAATCAACCAATTCTATCATTGCCATTGGTGCAGCATCGCCAATTCTATTTCCCAGTTTTATAACCCTGGTATAACCACCCGGACGGTCTCCTATTTTTGGGATAATATCGGAGAACAATTCTTTTACAACGTCCTTATCGTTAATTACGGACATAATTTGACGGCGTGAATGTAAATCGTTTTTTTTAGCCTTGGTAATAAGAGCTTCCACAAAACTTCTTGCCTCTTTTGCTTTTGAAACAGTAGTTTTGATCCTTTTATGTTTCAATAACGAAGTTGCAAGTGAATTTAATAAAGCTGCTCGATGGCTTGATGTTCTTCCTAATTTTTTCTTATGTACTCCGTGTCTCATAGCTAAACCTTTATGCGTAATTAATTTGATTCAGTTTCATCTTTTAGAAATTTGTCTACGTCCATACCAAAATCAAGTCCCATGTTTTCAACTATTTCCATAAGCTCAGCTAAGGACTTTCTTCCGAAATTCCTAAACTTTAACATTTCGGATTCGTCTTTTCTTACAAGTTCAGCCAGATTCTTAATATTTGCGGCTTTAAGACAATTATGGGATCTAACACTTAATTCCAGATCATCAACATTAGTCAAAAGAATTTTTTTAATTCTTTCTTTTTCACTATCCTTCTGATTATTAGTTTGCTCTTCTTCTTGATCTAGATCAAAATTAATAAAAAGCTGAATATGTTCTTTTAGAATTTTTGCAGCCTGGGTTAATGCATCGTCCGGAGTAATTGATCCATCAGTAGCGATTTCCAATACTAATTTTTCAAAATCATTTTTATCCCCAATACGAACATTTTCAACATCATATTTCACATTTCTAATAGGAGTGAATATCGAATCAATTGGAATAACTCCAATTGTCTGATCTGGAGTAACATTTTCAGAGGCAGGGACGTAACCTTTTCCTTTTCCAACCCTTAATTCTATATCAACCTTAACATTTTTATTAAGAGTAGCAATGTGAAGATCAGGATTGAGTATTTCAATATCAGGACTATTTTTTTGAATATCTGCAGCCGTAAATACGCCCTCACCGCGTAAAGAAATATCAATTTTATTCGGTTTTTTATTCAGCAATTTGAGACGAATTTGTTTTAGATTAAGAATAATTTCAGAAACATCTTCAATTATTCCCTCAATAGTTGTAAATTCATGAAGCACACCACTAAATTTTACGGAAGTAATCGCGGCGCCAGTAAGCGAAGAAAGCAATACCCTCCTTAAGGAATTACCTAAAGTAACTCCATAACCTCTTTCTAAAGGCTGTAAAGAAAATCTTCCAAACGTATTTGTATAATTTGATTCATCAAGAACAACATTTTCGGGCATTTTTAAATTTGAAACACTCATTTTAAATCCTCTAAGATTAATCTTAAAAACTTGATTTTATTTAGAATAAAGCTCAACGACCAATTGCTCATTGGCATTTAGAGGAACATCGGCTCTTTCAGGTATTTGCATAAATGTACCTGACAGCGAAGCTTTATCAATTGATAGCCATGTATAGGTGCTATCTTTAACTTTTTTTAGGGAGTTGTGGATTGCATCCAATTTTTTACTTTTCTCTTTAATCTTTATTACGTCGCCAGCAGAAAGAAGGTAAGACGGAATATTTACAAGATGTTCATTGACAATAACATGGCGATGAAGTATTAACTGCCTTGCTTGTTTTCGTGAAGAAGCAAATCCCAGACGATAGACTACATTATCAAGCCTACTTTCCAATAACTTAACAAGGTTAGAGCCTGTAATGCCTTTTTGCTTATTTGCTTTTTCAAAATAATTTCTGAATTGAGTCTCTAACATACCATATTGTCTTTTAATTTTTTGCTTTTCGCGAAGCTGAATACCATATTCAGAGACCTTAGCTCTTCTTCCGTTTCCGTGCTGTCCGGGAGCATAATTTCTAACTTCCATAGGACATTTTTCAGAAAAGCATTTTTGTCCTTTTAAAAATAATTTTTGTTTTTCTCTTCTGCATAATTTGCATACTGAGTCCGTGTATCTTGCCATTTAATAAGTCTCCAATATATTTAAACTCTTCTTTTCTTAGGTGGTCTACAGCCATTATGGGGAATGGGAGTTACATCTTTAATAGAGCTTACATCCAACCCGGCTGTATTTAATGCCCTAATAGCTGCTTCTCTTCCCGAACCAGGACCTTTTACGAATACATCAACGCGTCTTAATCCTAAATCATAAGCTTCTTTAGCAGCTGCTTCGGCAGAGACCTGTGCGGCAAATGGAGTATTTTTTCGAGAGCCCTTAAAACCATTTTTTCCGGCAGATGACCATGCAATTGTATTCCCATAAATATCGGTTATCGTTACAATAACATTGTTGAATGTCGCTTTAACATGAGCAACACCATTTGCGTCAACATGTGTTTTCTTTTTTGCCTTTTTTACTACTTTAGCCAAATTCTAACCCTCCGGTTCATCATTTTTTATTTCTTAGTAGGTGTCTTCTTTTTCCCGGCAACAGTTTTTCTTTTGCCCTTTCTAGTACGGGAATTTGTACGAGTTCTTTGTCCTCTCGCAGGTAAACTTCTTCGATGTCTACTTCCGCGGTAAGAACCAATATCCATTAATCTTTTAATATTTTGCTGAACTTCAGAACGAAGAGCCCCTTCGACTTTGTAATCAGAAGTAAGATTTGCTCTGATTTCTGCAATTTCTTCGTCAGTCAAATCCGAAATTTTCTTTTCAGGATCGACATTTGATTTCTTCAAAATATCAGAAGAAACCTTTGAACCAACACCGAAAATATATTGAAGTCCATACAATACTTTTTTATTTTTCGGTAAATCTACACCAGCTATACGAGCCAATTAAATACTCCTTAAATTTAAATTAACCTTGACGTTGTTTATGTTTAGGATTTTTGCAAATAACTTTAACAACACCTTTGCGTTTTATAATTTTACAATTATCACAAATCTTTTTAACCGATGAACGAACTTTCATTTCTTTCTCCGCTACTTGTACCGGTAGGTTATCCTACCTTTTGTTAA
>JAJXTM010000157.1 GCA_021783875.1 Bacteroidota bacterium | reverse complement strand
TTTCCCATCGCTTCTATCCCTTGAAATAACCGGCTAAATAAAATAATTAGTTAGCCAATTAATCATTTTTTAGATATTTTTGCTTAGCTCTATAAGATATTAATTGAAAAAGCATTTCTAGATATAATATTAAAATTGTTGATATCAATTTGTGTATGTATATGTTAGGAAGTATTAAAAATGAAGAATAATAAAGTTACTGACCTTGCCTACGAACAGCATCTATTAAATAACTTCATAGATTCCATTCCGGATAATATATATTTTAAAGATCTCCAAAGCAGATTTATAAAAATAAATAAAGCAACTGCTCAAAAATTAGGTTTTGAAAAACCGGAAGATCTCATTGGTAAAACAGACTTTGACATATTCGATAAAGAAAATGCTGCTGATGCTTATAAGGATGAACAAGAAATTATTAAGACTGGTAAATCTATTATCGGAATTGAAAAAAAAGAAATTTGGAAAGATGGGAGAATTACATGGGCTACCTCTCATAAAATGCCTACAATTGATGAGAATGGGAAAATTATTGGAACATTTGGGTTTACTAGAGATATTACAGCAAGAAAAAAAGCAGAGTCCGTTAGAGAAGCTCTTTTCAGAATCTCCGAAGCTGCTTATACTGCTTCGGATATGAATACACTTTATAGGCAAATTCATGAAGCCATATCGACTCTTATGCCCGCCAAGAATATCTACATTGCAGTTTATAACGAAAAAACAGATTTGATTTCCTGGCCTTATTTTGTTGATGAATTCGATGATATGCCGCCGGAAAGAAAACCTAAAAGAGGAATGACCGAATATATTATGCGCATTGGTCATGCTGTCTTAATTGACGAGAATAAAATTAATGAACTAAATAACGCTGGTGAGTTAAATGTTACTGGAACTCAACCCAAAATTTGGCTTGGAGCTCCCTTGATTGTTGATGGGAAAATATTAGGTGTAATTGTAATTCAAGACTACAGAAATGAAAAAGCATTTAGTGAGGATGAAAAGGATTTATTAATTTTTATTACCGAACAAATAGCCCAGGTGATAGAACGAAAAAAGAACTCCGATGCAATAAAACAATATGCCGACGAATTAAAACAGCTTAATGATACGAAAGATAAATTCTTTTCAATTATTGCACACGATTTAAGAAGCCCTTTTACTAGCTTGCTCGGCTTAAGTGAATTCTTGGTAAATCCGGAAGAAGAATTGACTGAAGATGAAAAAAATAATTTTATCAGGGAAATTCATATCCTCATAAAAAATGAATATGAATTACTAAAAAATCTCTTGGAATGGGCTTCTATGCAATTAGGAAAAGCAGAGTTTATTCCTTTTAATATCAATTTATTCGATATTGTTGAAAATAAAATAGCTTTGCTTTCTGTACACGCTCGAAAGAAAAATATAAGTTTGATTAATGAAGTGCAAAAGGATTCCTTTGTCCTGGCAGATCCAAATATGCTTGGCTCAATTATTCAAAATTTTATTAATAATGCTATTAAGTTTACAAATCTAAATGGGGAAATCCATATATCTTCGGTAATTCAAAATGAATCAGCAATAATCACTATTGAAGATAACGGAATAGGAATGAATAAAGAAAAGGTTGAAAAAATATTTAACCTGGAATCAGCTAAATCCTCAAAAGGTACTGCTGGTGAAACTGGAACCGGTCTCGGTCTTATCCTCTCTAAAGAGATGATTGAAAAACATGGCGGGAAATTGCAGCTTTTATCTGAACTTAATGTCGGAACAAAAGTTATCTTCAATATACCTATTCAAAAAATTTAGGTAATTCAATTCTGACTGGTCAGTCAATTAATCTAAATAATACTATTATTTTGCCATTTAATTCTTTATTCCCTGAAAAAAAATTATTTATTTGCTTAATCTTTTCCCTTTTTTAGAAACCTCTTTCTTCACTATTTTATTACTTAGAATTAAATTTATCACATTTGGGAAAGAATTGACATTTCAGCTGCTTATGGAATAATTTTATATTGTAATTCAATTACTTATAGTTATAAAATTAAATTCGAAATGGCACAATTTATGGTTATTTGGATATTCGAGTTTAAAATAATTCAATGCAGTTATTATCCTATAATAAATTTTATGTCGCTCAAAATTCATAAATGACTCAATTATCCATATTTTTAGGTCACTAACGATTGTACTTTTTCTAATGTAAACAAAAATACTAATCCAAAAAGGTTAGTATTATATCAAGGAGGAATAAATGAAAATCCGAATAGAAGATGAATCTCTTGAATATCATAGCCAAGGTAGACGAGGTAAGATTGAAGTCGTTCCGACAAAACCTTGTTTAACTTCTCGTGATTTAGCCTTAGCTTATACCCCTGGTGTGGCTGAACCTTGCAGACATATTGCTAAGAATCCTGATGATGTATACAAATATACATCTAAAGGCAATCTAGTGGCTGTCATTTCTAATGGCACTGCAGTGTTAGGACTTGGCGATATAGGACCATCTGCCGGAAAACCGGTCATGGAGGGAAAAGGAGTACTATTCAAAAGATTTGCCGATATAGATGTCTTTGATATAGAATTAAAAAGTAAAGACCCTAAAGAAATAATTCGTGCTGTTCAACTTCTTGAACCTACTTTCGGCGGCATTAACCTTGAAGATATTAAAGCTCCTGAGTGCTTCGAAATAGAGGAAACTCTAAAAGATACAATGAATATTCCCGTATTTCATGATGATCAGCATGGTACTGCAATAATTTCCTGCGCGGCTCTTATCAATGCCGCAGAAGTTGCGGGTAAAAATTTAGGCGACCTAAAAATTGTGGTCAACGGCGCAGGCGCTGCTGCTATTTCATGTTGTAAGTTATATGTAAAAGCAGGTGTTAAAAGAGAAAATATAACTATGTACGATACTAAAGGGTGCCTGAATAAAAATCGTACGGACCTTAATAAATATAAAATGGAATTTGTGACTGATTCAAAATGTTCCACTCTGGCTGAAGGTATGAAAAATGCGGATGTTTTTGTCGGCCTTTCAATCGGAGGTGTAGTCAATAAAGAAATGATTAAATCTATGGCTCCGAACCCTATTGTCTTTGCTATGGCTAACCCGGATCCGGAAATTACTTATGATGATGCAGTCAGCGTTCGTGATGATATTATTATGGCTACCGGTAGAAGCGATTATCCTAACCAGGTTAATAATGTATTGGGATTCCCATTTATTTTCCGGGGTGCGCTTGATGTTCGTGCTTCGGCTATAAATGAAGAAATGAAAATGGCTGCGGTTCGAGCTCTTGCCGAACTTGCTAAAAAGAAAGTCCCTGAAATGGTTCTGAATGCCTATGGAGGAGAAGACTTTAAGTTCGGAAAAGAGTATATAATACCAAAGCCGTTTGATCCTCGTGTACTTTGGTTTGTCGCGCCCGCAGTTGCAAAAGCTGCTATTGAATCCGGTGTTGCTAGAATTAATATCGATAATTGGGATGCCTACGTAGAAGAATTAAAAGAAAGACTTGGTCTGTCAAAAGAAATTATTCGCGTCGCTGTTCATAAAGCGCAAAAAAATCCGCGCCGTGTCGTTTATCCCGAAGGCGAAGAGGAAAAAATTATCCGCGCCGCTCATGTCTCTTTTAATGATAATATCTGCAAGCCGGTGCTTCTCGGCAATAAAGAAATAATTAAATCTAATATTGAGAATCTTGGATATGATGAGAATGAGTTCATTATTATCGATCCGGAAGCAAGTAATAAAACTGCCGAATATGCTTCTTTGTTTTATAAAAAACGTCAACGCAAAGGCGCTACCTTAAAACAGTCCAAAGAATTAATGAAAAATCCCGTTTACTTTGGTTCTATGATGGTCGATCAAAATGATTCTGATGCTATGATTAGCGGTTTAACTACAAATTATCCTACTACGATTAGACCTGCTTTGCAATGTGTGGGAATAAAAAATGGATTCAAGGTTGTTTCCGGTCTTTATATCGTAGTAACTAAAAAAGATGTGTTCTTCTTTGCAGATACTACCGTTAATGTTAATCCAAATTCAAATGAACTTGCAGAAATTGCAATTTCTGCTGCCGATACTGTTAAATCTTTTGATGTTGAACCAAAAATAGCTATGCTCTCTTTTAGTAATTTCGGCTCTTCTCGTTATCCGGAAACTATTAAGGTTAGCGAAGCAGTAAAAATAATTCATAATTTAAGACCGGACTTAATTGTCGACGGAGAAATGCAGGCTGATACCGCTACTGTTTCTCAGATCCTTGAAGAAGATTACCCATTTAGCATTCTTAAAAGTAAAGCTAATGTTTTGATTTTCCCCGACTTGAACTCGGGAAATATTGCCTATAAACTTATGGCTAGAATAGGAGAGGCTTCTGTTATTGGTCCAATACTCATGGGTATGAGAAAACCTGTCCACGTTCTGCAAAGAGGCGCTACTGTCGATGATATCATTAATATGACAGCTATTGCAGTTCTTGATGCTAATAAAAATCTAAAGGTATAATTGAAAAATGTATAAAATTATTAAAGCTGAATTTATTGCCCCAAATGTCAAAAGGTTCCTAATAGAAGCTCCGAAAATTGCAAAGAAAAGAAAAGCGGGTCAGTTTGTAATTATTAGAGTAAATGACCACGGAGAAAGAGTTCCCCTGACTATTGCTGATTCTAATATTGATAATGGAACTATTACCCTTATTGTACAGGGTATTGGAAGAACTACAAGAGAATTAAATGATTTGGAAAATGGCGACTTTATCCATGACCTTGTGGGACCACTTGGTAAACCTTCTCATATCGAAAATTTTGGCACGGCTGTCAGCATTGGCGGGGGAGTGGGTACTGCTATTGCCTTTCCGACTGCGGTGGCTCTGAAACAGGCTGGTAACCATACTATTTCAATTATCGGAGGTCGTTCAAAAGAATTCGTAATTCTTGAAGATGAAATGACTAAAGTATGCGATGAGGTCTTCGTAACTACCGACGACGGCAGCTATGGCTATCATGGCTTCGTTACTACTAAACTTCAGGAATTAATTGATGCTGGTAGAAAAATTGATTTTGTATTAGCTATCGGCCCCATTCCTATGATGAAAGCTGTCGCTGAGGTTACAAGAAAATATAATATTAAAACTGTAGTCAGTCTTAACCCTATTATGGTCGATGGCACAGGTATGTGCGGAGGCTGCAGAGCAACTGTAGATGATAAAACAGTTTTTGTCTGCGTCGATGGTCCAGAGTTTGACGCACATAAAGTGGACTTTGCTACTCTTGAAAGAAGAAATAGAACATATAGAGAAGATGAAAAAGTTGCACTCCAAAGTTTTACATGTAAATCCGAAGAAGCAATTCAAAAGTTAGTTAATGAGTGATACTAAAATATAAATATTCAATCTACCGGAGAGAAGTTGATGACCAAGTTATCTAATAAAGAGAGAATGAAAATTTTAAGACAGCCTATGCCTGAGCAGGATAGTGCAGTTAGACGAAATAATTTTGAGGAAGTTAATCTTGGATTTACTGAAGAACTTGCTAAAATGGAGGCTATGCGATGTATCCAATGCCCTAAACCAACATGCGTATCCGGATGTCCTGTCGGAGTTAAAATTAAAGATTTCATATCTCTCGTAGCGGACGGTGAATATTTAAAAGCCGCTTCAAAAATTAAAGAAGATAATATGCTTCCGGCTATTTGCGGTAGAGTCTGCCCGCAGGAAGAACAATGTGAAGCTCAGTGCGTTGTCGGAAATAAAAATGACCCTGTCGCTATCGGTAGGCTAGAAAGATTTGTTGCTGATTTCGAAAGACAAAATGTCGGAATTAGAGAACCTGAATTAAAACCAATTACAGGGAAGAAAGTTGCTATTGTTGGAAGCGGACCTGCCGGTCTTAGCTGTGCCGGTGATCTTATTCAAATGGGACACAGTGTAACTGTTTTTGAGGCTTTGCACGAACTCGGCGGTGTGCTGATCTATGGTATCCCGGAATTCAGGCTGCCGAAAGAAATTGTGAAAGCTGAGGTCGAGTCCTTAAGAAAGTTAGGTGTCGACTTCCAACCGAATTCGGTTATCGGATTTTCGGATACTATTGATGAATTGCTTTCTAATGGATATGATGCCGTATTCATAGCCGTCGGTGCTGGTCTTCCTTACTTCTTGAATATTAAAGGAGAAAATTTTAACGGAGTATATTCTGCAAATGAATTTTTGACCCGCGTCAATTTAATGAAAGCTTATAAGTTCCCGGATTATGAAACACCTGTATTCCATATTAAAGATAAAAATGTTGCAGTATTCGGCGGAGGAAACACTGCTATGGATGCTGTCAGAACTTCAAAAAGATTAGGTGCAAAAAATGCCTATATTATTTATCGAAGGTCTGATGCCGAAATGCCTG
>JAJXTM010000156.1 GCA_021783875.1 Bacteroidota bacterium | reverse complement strand
ATAAATAATGCCAATTCTTCTTAACTTAGTCTAACTGCACCTAATATTACTAGTGATTCAATTACTATTATGGTTGCTGTCTTAAATTCATCGCTTTTCAGTAACAGAATTAATTATTCTCAAGTTGCAGTAGCAAAAGATATTTATCCCGATGCTAATAGCACCTTTATTGTTCCTTATTCTTTAGTCTCTGACAATAGCGGAAATATTTATACATCACTTACAGTAAATGGTAGTAGCGCAGGAGTTGTAAAAATCACTAATGATAATACAGTTGCTAATTATGCACCGAAAGGTCCTGAAACATTTTGGTCAAGCATGAGATTTGGCCCCAATGGAATATTGTTTACTGCACGAAATGTTAGCGGAGTATATCAAATTCCACCAGGTGGGGGAGCGCCGAAAACATTTGTTGCTATTTCACCATCTTCGATAAAAATTTCACAACTTGAATTTGATGCAAAAGGAAATTTATGGGCTGGGGGGAATAATTCATCAATATATAGAATTGATCAGGATAAATCTATTCACACTTTCCATTGTGTCGCTAATATTACCGCTATGCGTATTTATAATGATGGGGGAACCAATTATCTGTATGTCGCAGCAACCCAAAACTCGAATGTTTCTATTCAAAGATTTCCTATTGATTCAAATGATAGTCTAGGCGCACCTCAACAATATTATGATTTTACGGCTAATTATGGAACAGGAGTTTCAATTACATCACTTGAGTTTTCTGCAGATGGTGATATGTACTTGGGAACAACTCTTCCGCAAGCTATAATTGATGTACATTCGGATAAATCATCTGCACCGTTATATCCAGGTATATTGAAATTAGCGGGTACTGTATCAATGGCGTGGGGAAGCGGGAATTATCTTTACTATATTAGGGCACAAACATTCGATGTAAATGGTGCACTGGTAGTTCCGGAAACAATTGTAAAATTAGATATCCAGAAACCTGGAGCTCCATATTTTGGACGATAACTAACTAACTAACTAATTCTTTATTATTAACTTAAGGAGTGCTTTATGAAAAAAAATCTTTCTATTTTGTTTGCTTTTATGCTTTTTTTGAGTGTAAAAGTTTTCTCACAAGGATGGGTATACAAAGGTATTTTCCCACCATCTCCTGATACTTTAAGAACAAATACAGGTGTACAATTTGTCACAGTTGATCCAGATGGGAAAATATGGATTGCACCGTATAGAACTTCTGATTCATTATTTGTACCTGATAGCGGTAAAAAATTTTTAGTTCGCCCTGTTTATGTATATAATTCGAATGGAACACCTTGGGATACGATTAAAGCGGTTACAATTGGCGGAGTATTACATCCCTTCTATAATAGTAAATATGGTCTAACAAGAGATAATAATGGTAATATTCTAGTTGATGATTATAGTGATTTATATCGAATAAATTACAAAACGGGTCAGGGGATGAATTATGTTAGTCCAGGTATTTCGGCGCTTTGTGATCCAGCAGTTGATTCCAGCGGTAATATTTATTTGGCACCTGTTCTCCCGGGTTATCCGATAAAAATTTATGGTCCTGATTTCTCTTATATTGGCAACGCTGTTGATGTTATTGATACTGCTTCTACTTATGGTAGATGGATGACTGTTTCTCCTGATGGAAATACTTTATATGTTGCAAGGTATACTGATGGATTCCTCAGAGTATATAATAGACCAGATGCATTGAGTAGCTATACCCTAGTAGATACAGTGTTAAGAGGTATTGCATGCGAATCTGGGGCTTGGGATCCTGTTAATGGGAATTTATGGCTTAGTACTGGGAATTATGCATATAATAATCCTTCTGGAGCATTTGCCGGAACGGAGGGTACTTGGTATTCCTTTAATACTAAAACATGGACTATTCAAGATAGTGTCAAATGGAACTTCTTTTCACCATTAGATCAAAATGAACGACCTCGCGGTATTGCTTTTAGTAACGATGGTAGAGATGTTTTTTTAGCATGCTTTGGAAATAGTATTTATCCGCCTGTAGAATGGTATCATAATGATAGCCATGTGACTGGAATAAGCACGGAGAAAAATGCTCAGGTTATTGCGGGATATAAACTCTCTCAGAACTATCCAAATCCATTTAATCCTTCAACTGAAATTAGTTTTTCAGTAATTAAATCGGGATTTGTTTCTCTTAAGGTTTACGATTTACTTGGAAGATTAGTCACTACTTTAGTTAATGAAAATAAGAGTACTGGCAATTACACTGTAAGATTTGATGCATCACGCTATGCTTCAGGTACTTATATTTATCAAATGAATGCTGGTGGTCTTTTAATTACGAAAAAGATGATCTTCTTAAAGTAAAAATACTCCCTTTCTTAAAGCCCCGAATTATCGGGGCTTTTTTTATGAATTCTTTTATATTTTGTACTAGATAAAATATCTTCAGGAGCAAAAATGAACGATTCAAATTCTTCAGCGTCAATTCAACCGAAACAAAGTTATAGAATCTCATCTATCGATGCCTTCAGGGGTTTTACTGTCCTTGCAATGATCTTTGTTATTCAAGTTGCAAATTACACTCATTTACCCTTAACTATGTCCTGGTTCGGAAGCCCTCCCGTCTCTACTTTTAAACATGCTGGGGATGCTGTAAATGCTACTGGGATTGGTTTAACCTTTACGGATCTTGTCGCTCCTTTTTTTGTTTTTATTGTAGGTATGTCTCTTACTTTAAGTAAAAAACGAAGAGGATCCGATTGGTGGAAGCATGTCGGAAAAAGGACAATACTTCTAATTTTACTTGGTGTTATTTATATCTCGCTTGCTTTGGGTTCTGCAAATTCATGGGGAGGAATATCCTATTGGTGGGGAATTCTTCAGGCAATCGGTATAGCCTATTTCATGGGCGCTGTTGCAACTCTTTTGCCCCAATGGCAAAGATGGATAGCTGTTTTTCTAATCGCCGGTTTCCATCTTTTTATGTCCCTTAATTTTAACTGGTGGCTTCATCTCGGAAATCCGAAAGCAGGATTCTGGACTATTGCAAATCTTTCCGGCGATCCGCTGACTCCTTTAACTATTCACTGCACTCCTTGGGCTTCTATTTCTTATGGCACAATAACCATTGTGGGAACTATACTTGGCGATGCATTACTTACTAAATCTCATAAAATTATTATTCGCCAATCTCTTTTAATAGGAGTAGTATTTTTCGTTATAGGATATTCCCTCCATTTATATGAATTTCCAAAATTTGCAATGGATAAGGATACTGTCTCTGTCTCTTATGCCCTTGCTACTTCAGGCATTTCAGCATTAACTTTTTTAATTTTTTATTTAATAATGGATGTTGCGAAATATCAAAAATGGGCTTGGGCGTTAATTGTGTTCGGCTCTAATGCTTTGCTTGGCTATTTCTTGCAGCCGATTGTAAGAATATTTGCTTATGCTTTGGGCTTTAAGCCATACTTAATAGATCTGAGCGGTTGGTACGGTATGTTTATTGGCTTAGTGTGGACCGCTGTCCTATGGGCTGTCCTCCTTTGGTGCAATAAAAGAAATATTTATTGGAAAATTTGACTATTAATATAACCGATGAAATTAGTAATATTAATTAGCATTTTTTCTGCATTCCTTTTTGTCTCTGTCCCTTATTCTCAATCCTTACCTCCTAAAAGAGAATTCCGCGGAGCTTGGATAGCTACAGTGCAAAATCTTGACTGGCCGTCTTCTAATACTTTATCTACTTCACAACAACAATCTCAACTTATTTCAATTCTGGACGGACTAAAAGCACTTGGAATTAATGCTGTAATCTTTCAAGTAAGAGATGAGTGCGATGCTTTGTATAATTCCCCTTATGAACCATGGTCGTATTGGCTGACCGGACAACAGGGTAAAGCTCCTAGTCCATTTTATGACCCGCTTCAATTTGCCGTTCAAGAAGCTCATAAAAGAGGAATGGAAATACATGCATGGTTCAATCCCTATCGTGCTGTGAATAAAATTGGTACATATACTCTTGCCGCAAATCATGTCGCTGTTCAGCATCCTGATTGGATTGTCACTTATGGTAATATTGATGTATTAAACCCGGGACTGCCGCAGGTTCGCGATTATATCGCAAAAATAATTTCTGACGTTGTAAGAAGATATGATATTGATGGTGTACATTTTGACGATTATTTTTATCCATATCCGGACGGAATACATACATTTAACGATAGCGCGGCTTTTCAGCAATATCCTAATGGCTTTAGTAATCTTAGCGATTGGCGGAGGAATAATGTGAACCTTCTGATTAAGGAAGTCGACGATAGTATTAAGGCTATAAAACCGTATGTTAAATTCGGAATTTCACCTTTTGGTATTTGGAAAAATAATGTACCGGCTGGAATCACCGGACTTTCAAGCTACAATGATCTTTATGCAGATTGCATGTTTTGGCTGAGGAATCATTATATCGATTATATTACTCCCCAGTTGTATTGGAAACTGGGAGGGAAACAGGATTATAATGCCCTGATGAATTGGTATGCTGATTCTGCAGAAGCTTATGGAAGAGATTTCTACCCGGGAGAAGCTGCATATCAAATAAATAATTGGACCGCATCGGAAATGCCGAATCACCTTAGACTGGACCGAAGCAACCCATATTGCAAGGGTAATATCTACTTCAGAGCATTGGTCGGACTATTGGACAACGAACGAGGCTTTGCCGATACCTTAAAAAATAATTTTTACCAATATTACGCACTTTCACCTGTAATGAAATGGATAGATTCTGTTGCGCCAAATCCTGTTCAAAATTTAACCTTTGATAGAATTCCCGGTACCGGATCCGCAGGTCTAATCTGGAGTTCACCGAGTAAGGCTGTAGATGGAGATACAGCAGTTAAATATGTTATTTATAAATTTTCTAATAATCATATACAGCAGTCAGATATCGATCAAGCTTCTAATATTTATGATGTTACAGGATTACAAACCGAATTATTAAATGGTAATTCTCAATATACTCCATTATATTTTGGAGTTACATCGCTTGATCATACCTCCAATGAAAGCAGCATTAGTAACTTAATCGAAATCAATCCGCCCGGAGTGGTTTCACTTCTGTCGCCGTTGCAAAATGCGGCTTATCAAAGAGATACTACGGTTTTAGCTTGGAATTATACCTCTGGCTCTTCCGGCTATAATTTACAAATTTCAACGGACTCTACTTTTAATTCAAATCTTTTAGTTAATTCCTCTGGACTAACTGACACTTCATATACAGTTGCTAATCTAACTGGACTTCAAAAATATTTTTGGAGAGTAAATGCTTATAATATTGCGGGTACCGGAGGATACTCACAAGTTAGAAACTTTATTACCGGATTTCCTCAACCTCCTCAATTGTTAAGCCCATTACAAGCATCTACTAATATATCTTTAGACACAAGTTTAGTTTGGTCATCCTCAAATTCTGCATCATCTTATGAACTCCAAATTTCAAGATCACTTACTATTGCTCCTGAATTTATAATTATTGATTCATCTAATATTCTCGACACAACTTTTTATTTCCAAAATATGAATCAAAACACAAAATATTTTTGGCGGGTTCAAGCAGCAAATCAATTTGGTGAAAGCGGCTGGAGCAAAACCTATGGATTTTTAACCAGAACATTAACTAATATTACAAAGACCTCAAAAGCTCCGGTGAATTATGATTTGAATCAGAATTATCCGAATCCTTTCAATAATTCAACAATTATAAAATTTTCTCTCCCCGAAAGCGGATATGTTGATTTGAAAATTTATAATATGTTAGGTTCATTAATATCCGAACCCGTCAAAGGAAATTTTTCATCGGGTTATTATTCGATTAGTTTTAACGCAAATAGATTACCGTCCGGAATTTATATTTACACAATGTCAGCAAATAATAAATTCTTCGCAAAAAAAATGATTCTCCTTAAATAGCGGCATTTGTCGCCTCAGAAACAGTTAAATTTAAGGAAACAATTGAGGTGACAGATGAAAATAAGAAGGACGATAATAAATAGACGTCAAATAAAAATTTCGAAAGGAGATTTCAAATGGGAATCAGAAAATTTGTAATGCACCCATTAAATCTTCTCTTGCTTTTATGGGTGCATTACATACATATGGTGAGCTAACTTCTGCTTATAAAAACTAACCTCCAAACATCTCTAAACCTACATCTTATAAAATTTCGGTAGGTATAGGAACAGATTGTAAATTATTTTCTAAACCTATTTAACCAAAATCAATTTCTTACTCTTAACATACCCGTCTGCCTGCAATCGATAAATATAAATACCGCTTGCCAATGATGCCCCATTAAATTTAACGCTGTAATTCCCGGCTGGTTTATTCTCATTAACCAAAGTTTTCACCTTTTCCCCAAGAAGATCATAAACATTGATAACTATAATTCCGGCTTTTGATACTGAATAATT
>JAJXTM010000155.1 GCA_021783875.1 Bacteroidota bacterium | reverse complement strand
AAATATTGAGGTGCCTTTATTTAATTGCGATTTTATTTCAAATGTTCCGTTAACTTTTAATGCACGGTTTCGCATATTAGTTAGTCCGTTTCCATAAACTTTTTGGCTATATTCAAAGCCGCATCCATTGTCTTTAATTGCTAAATAAATTGTTTTTTTATCTGCATTTATCTTAATTATTACTTCTGTACACTGAGAATGCTTTACAATATTATTCAAAGCCTCTTTTGTTATTAATAAAATACTTCTCAAGATTTCCGGTGAATGCGAAGTCGATAAATTTAATTTTCTAACCGGCTCTGAAGAATCAAAGATTAAAGTTATGCCCATATTGTCGCATATTTCCTGAGAATATGCCTTCATTTTCTGAATCAAACTCATTACAGTATCATTATTTGGATTAATAGACCAGATAACGTCTCCCATAGAATCAACTAATTCACGGGCAATATCTCCGACTCTTTTTAAAGAAGGGACAATATCTAATTCACTAAATGATTTAATTTCTGAATTTTCAATATTTGATATTGCCTTCTTACCTATTATGTCTGAGAGGAATGCAATACGAGTTAATCCTGAACCAATTTCATCATGCAGATCAGTAGCGATTCGGGAGCGAATACGTTCTATTTCTATTATCCTTCTAATTCTATATTTCAGCAAAACAAAAACAGTGCTTCCGATAAGCATTATTGAAATAATAATGAACCACCACTCACGCCAAAACGGAGGAATTATTTTGAATGAAAGCATTGCCGGTGCTATTGATGCTATCCCTTCATCATTTATGGCTTTGACTTCAAATGTATAATTTCCGGGAGTAAGATGAGCATAAGTAACAGAGTGCTGATCAGTAAGTGAACTCCATTGATCATCTACTCCTTCAAGCCTGTATTGATAATTTATATTTCCCCCGTCTTTTAAACTAACTCCGTCAAAATCAAATATTATATTGTTTTGATTATAAGAAAGAAGAATAGATTTACCTATAGATTTTTCTATACCGTTTACAAAGAAATGTGAAATATAAGCGGGTGCTGGTTGAGAATGAGTTGCTGAATTAAGATCAAGGATCTTTAAACCGGATAATGCATAAGCCCAGCAAACATTCCCGGCTGTAATACCGCAGGAAAATATTGTTGAGCCAATTTGCCAATTATATTTATTAAGCGGAGCAAAATTATTTTGCATAATATCCATTAGTCCTGATTCGGTGCCTAACCAAATTCTTCCGGAATTATCTTTTGCCTCTGCCCAAATTGCATTGCTGAGTAAACCAGTTTGAACATTAAGAATTTTTATTATAGATATTCCTTGGCTAATATTCAATTTGTTATTTAATTTTATAACTGCAACTCCGCTGTAGCGGGTACCTACCCATATTCTTCCTTCGTCATCTTCTAAAATTGCCCGAATTGAATTTCCTGGTAAACCGTTATTTTTTGTAAAAGTAACTATCCTACTGCCGGCAAACTTGTTAAAAGATAGAATCCCTAATCCATTCGTAAACCCGCCAAACCAAATATTTCGCATTGAATCTTCAAACAAAGCCCGAACTGAATTTCCCGGCAAGCCGTCATTTTTCGAATATAATTTTATAAAAGGTTTTTTAAGCCGGGTATTTAGCAAAGCTACTCCAAGATTTTCAAGACTTATCCATAAGTAACCTCTATTATCTGTAATAAAACAGAGAATATTTGATTTAGGAAAATCAATACCATTTCTGAATACATTAATTGGTTTCAATAAGGAAGGCAAATCCTTACTTTTTGCAGAAAGACTATAACTTTCTAAATCGCCGTTAGAAAAGCAGACCCATAAACGATCGAAATGATCATAATGAACCATAGTAGGATAGATGTTTTTATCAGGCATGGAAATTTGTGGAAAATATTTTCGCCAGTTTCCTGAAGAAACGTTCCATATTTCAAATATTTTTCCTCCCGCGCAAGCCCAAATTCGACTATCTTTATCAGAAGTAGTTTTCAAATTATTATTATAATATTGCCTTGCATTAAAAGGAAACTTAATAAAGCTATTATCTTTTAGTTCGTATATTCCTTTTCCGGCAAATGAAAGCCACAAGTCATCTTCCGAATCAAAAATACCATTAATCAAATAACTATGCGGAAGTCCATTTTCACTAGTCAATTTTAAGTAACTAGTAGGAAAATTATTTTCAGTGAACTTAAGTAAAATATCTCCGGCTTCGCCGACCCATAAATTACCGTCTTTATCCTCGTTAATAAAGTTGACAGATCCATTGAGCGAAGAGAAGCGGGCAGTAATCTTAGAACCGGTGATTTTGAATATATCACCGCCCTCTGTGCCTGCCCAAATAACATTGTTTTTCGAAGTATACAGTTTAGAAATAAATGAATCCGACTTTTTCTGAATATTTTTTTCCCAGGAATACAGTGGTATTGAAAAAAGAGAATTATTTAAAGGTTGATATTCATATATAACTGCCTTGCTGCCGATATATATATTATTATCTTTTGACTCAGTAATTGCGCTAATACTACCGGTGATTTTTGCCGGATAAAAAGATGAGACAGAATCACCGCTTAAAATGAAAACCCCATTGTCTGTACCACACCATACTCTTCCCCTAAAATCTTGTGCGATTGAATTTACTCTATTGGCTTTATTGCTGCTGCCGGTGATAATTGTTTTGAACTTGCCATTGCTATACTTGCTTATTCCGCCTCCGTTAGTAGCAATCCACATAGTACCGGGATTAAATCGGTCTTCAATAATTTGATTGATATAATTAAGAGCCAAACCTGCAGATGGAGAAAAATTGATAAACTTAATACCATTGAAAACGCTGATACCTTCTGCACATCCTATCCAGAGATAACCACGCTTATCCTGACAAAATGTATTGGCATTATTAGAGATTAATCCTTCCTTAATTTGATAATTTTTCAGTGGTAAAATTTGGGAGCTAAGTGAAATGAGATCTGTTAAAACAAACAGGATGCAAAAGAACAATTTTCGTCTAAATAAATCAGTATACATTATTAATAAAGAGATAATAATTGATAACTTTAAGAATATTTTTAAGAAATTTATTAAAGTATTTAGCCAGTAGCAATAATGCTAAATTTCTATTAGTTGGAAAAGTAAAATGGAAAATATGGGATGAGTATTTTAAAATAACTTAAAATTTTCTTCTTATTAATATTGTGGTAACATCGTCGTATTGATCAAATTTTTCAATGTAAATATTAATCTCATTTTCAAGTTTCCCCGTTAGATCTGTCAAACTATTTGCATTATTGACAGCAATAATATTTTTAAATTTATCAAGCGAGTTATCAATTCCTGAATAATTCTTTAAATCTGTCAACCCATCCGTATAAAACAAAATAATATCTTTTTCATTTATAATCACAATTTTTTCTTCAAGATTGTCTTTTAGTACCTTTCCTTTTTCTAACCCAATACCCAAACCTTTTTGTTTATAACTGCAAAAAGCTGATTTTTCATTTTCATATACTAGTAAAGGTTCATGACCTGCCCTTGAAAAGACTAATGTGTTTGCTTCAGTATCCAGAATTGCATAAATAGCCGTTATAAAAGATTTCTTATCAAGCATTTGATAGATAAGCGAGTTAGCTTTTGTAAGAAGTTCTATAGTTGAAGCACATTCGAAAGCTAGAGTTTGAAAAATGCCTTTTAGAAGAGTTGTATAAATAGCAGCGCCAAGTCCCTTTCCTGAAACATCACCTATTATTATCCCAAGTTTATTTTTTCCAAGATCAAAGAAGTCATAAAAATCTCCTCCAACCTTTTTAGCAGGTTTAAATAAAACCGATATATCATAATTATTATATGTAGGAATCGCTTTAGGCAGCAAGCTGGTTTGTACATTTTGTGCAATATGCAGTTCATTTTCTAATCTTTCTTTCTCAAGCTCATTCTCCATATCTTTTAATGTGATTAGCGTATATAAGTTATTCCGTAATTTAAAATTGGACTTGAAAACTGAAATGTTTTTTGACTTATTCCCTTGTTGAAATTTTATAATCACTTCTTTCCCGATCAGTGTGTATTGAAACAGTGATTTAAAATAATCTTTATTTTCTTTTATTGAATTTATGTTTGCCAAACTTTCTACACCAAGAATGTTTTTTGCAGCTGAATTGATAAGCTCCACATCCCCGTTTTCTTTAAATGATATTATTCCGGAAGGTATTTGCTGAATTAGAGTATTTAGGTAATGAAGATTTTCTTCTACCAATATTCTGTTAGAAGAAAGTTCATTATAGGTATCACTAATAGATTTATATAGTTCTGTATACATTGAACCGAAATTCTTAAATAAATTTGTTTGGTTAAAATCGGAATATTTAATAGAAGACATAAACCTTTTCAGATCGCGACTTATTCTATCTATATATTGAAATAGAGAAATGAAACTATACAGACCTGCAGCTAAGAATATCAGGGAAGTAACTATTAGATGATAAAAATACAAAACAAATATTCCGCCGATAATAAAAATCACTATTAGTATTAAATTTATTAATACTCTTATTCTAAATTTATTTAAATATGCGATTTTATTGTTCTCTTTCTAAGAATTAAATTGAAAGATGGAAAGAATATGCTTTAAATTTTTTCTTTCTCATTCATACCTTAAAGATTTTACTGGGTTTTCTTTTGATACTTTAACTACTAAAATAGATATAGTCATTAATGCAATAAGTATGACAATACAAGAAGTAAATAAAAATGACCAAATATTTATATCAATTCTATATGCAAAGGACTGAAGCCATTTTCTTATTCCATACCACACTAAAGGGTAAGCGATTAAATTGGCAATAATAACAAGCACTATAAATTCTTTAGAAATTAATATAATGATTTCTGCTGGAGAAGCCCCAAGTACTTTGCGAATCCCAATTTCTTTAGTTCTTTTAATTGTGCTTATGTAAGCCAAACCAAACAAACCAAGAAACGATATAATTATTCCCAATCCGGAAAACCAATCAAAAATATCTGCAAGAATATTTTCAGATTTATAAAGCTTATGAATATGTTCATTAAAGAAAAAGAATTCATAGGGACTTTGTGGGAATACTTTCCCCCATTCTTCTTTAATTGAACCAAGCGTTGAAGGAACATTAATAGCTTTAATTTTTATTGATAAATAATTTATCCCGTTTTGATTTATAGCAATATAAAGTGGGTTAATTTTTTGATGTAAGTTTTTGTAGTTAAAATCCTTTACAATTCCTATAACAGTTCCTTTTGATATAGAGCGTGTTTCAAATATATGTCCGATGGGATTTTTCAAACCTAATTTCTTTACTGCTTCTTCATTTAAAATACAATTTACATTCTGGTCATCAACAAAACTTTTAGAAAAGTCCCTCCCTTCTTTAAGAGTAATTTTATAAGTCTTTATAAAATCATAATCAGCATAAATGAAATCCATTGTTTCCCAATTTTTGCTTTCGCCAAGCCGGAAAGAGCTATAATATTTTATATCACCAGGTAAAACCGATGAGCCAGAAACTGATACGACATTTGAAATGTTTAGTAATTTGTTTTTTAATATTTCATAATGTCTCCTTGTATAATCTTCACGTAATGGAAGTACAACAACATGTTCTTTTCCAAAACCTAGTTTTTTATTTCTTAGGTAATTAAGCTGCTGTGAGATTACAATAGTTGATATTATTAAACCCGTTGATATCAAAAACTGAAAAACTACCAACAATTTAACTATAGAAGTCCCTTTAAGTTTTCTATAAGATAATTTTCTAAATATTTGAGATGGATTTAATGTAGATAAAATAATAGCTGGATAAATTCCAGATATAATCCCCGTAAAAATAGTAATGCATATAATGGCGATAATTAAGTTAAAATTATTTGTGAAATCTAATGTTAGAGGTTGATCGATTTTTGAATTATAAATCGGTAGAAATAATTCTACTAACATTACTGAAATAATAACTGAAAAGGAGGCAATTATTATGGATTCTCCTACAAACTGCTTTATTAATAAATACTTATCAGCTCCTAATACTTTTCTAATGCCGATTTCTTTGATTCTCCCCGAATATTTTGCTGTAATAATATTTGTATAATTTATACACGCCATAAATAGGATTAATATTCCTATTACACCAAATAAATAAACGTAGTCTATATTATCATTAGCTTCAATCTCTCCACCTAGATTTGAATTAAGGTGAATGCTTGAAAGAGGCTGAAGAACAAACGTAGGTTTTAAGAATTCAGTTAATCCGCCATAATATTTTTTAATAAAAACCGGGAACATTTTTTTAATTGCAATGGCATTTGCCGGCGAATTTATAAGAATGTAAGTGTAAACAGTTGTATTTAATATATTCGTTAAAAAGTCATTCCCATATATATTTTTAGTGCTTGACATTGATATTAAAAAATCCGGATGGAAATGTGAATTTATGGGAATATTCTTTAATACACCGGTTACTTTTAAATCTAATTTATTGTCAAATCTTA